>CAYSOD010000083.1:0-11137 GCA_964432385.1 uncultured Rubrivivax sp. | reverse complement strand
CCTCCCCGCATCGCCATCACGATGGGAGACCCTGCCGGCATCGGTCCGGAGATCATCCTGAAGGCGGTTGTGCAATTGCGTGATCGGCTTCTGGCCCGATCCATCGAACTGGCGGTGATCGGTTGCGCTGCCACCTACCGCGCCACGGCTGCAGCGCTTGGCCTGCCGCAACCCATCACGGAGTTTCGCAGGAGGGGCGCAGCGCGGGATGGCTCGGGCCTGTGCTTCATCGACATCGCGTCAGGCCTTGCCGTCCCACCAGGCATGGTTTGCAAGGCTGCAGGCCAAGCTGCATACGACGCCATCGACGAGGCCGTCGCCCAGGCGATGGTCGGAGCGGTCGACGCCATTTGCACGGCGCCCCTGAACAAGGAGGCCCTGAACCTCGCGGGCCACGCTTACGGCGGGCACACGGAGCTGCTGGCGGATCTGACGGACGCCCGGGACTCGGTGATGATGCTGGCGCACGGAAACATGCGCGTCAGCCATGTGTCGACTCATACGGCGCTTCGAAATGTCCCGGGCAGGTTGACTCCTGTCAGGCTGCGCCGCGTGGTCGAATTGACTTCGCAGGCGCTTCGCCAGCTCGGGATAGAGCGCCCCCGTGTCGCGGTTGCTGCGCTCAATCCCCATGGGGGCGAAGGCGGCCTGTTCGGAACTGAGGATCAGGACATCACGGCACCGACCGTGGCGGCGCTGTGCGCCGAAGGTCACGACTGCATCGGTCCGGTACCCGGCGACACGGTGTTCGTGAAGCTTCGCGCGGGCCAGTACGACGCCGTGGTGGCGATGTACCACGACCAGGGGCACATCCCGGTGAAGCTGCTGGGTTTCCACATCGACCCGCAGACTGGGCAGTGGAGTTCGCTCAGCGGAGTCAACGTGACACTGGGCTTGCCTATCGTTCGCACTTCGGTCGACCACGGGACCGCCTTCGACATTGCAGGCCGTGGGGTCGCCAGTTGCGAGAGCCTGCTGGAAGCCATCGACTACGGCATACGGATGGCCCGGCCGCGCAATGACCATCCCAGCGCAGCCCCCGTGTGAAGCGCAAGACAGGTGTACCGACAGGAGTCAAGCCATGAACACCGACATCCGCCTGGAGAGCCGCATCTACGTCAACGGACACTGGCACGAGGGCCAGGGGGGGCGCAGGGAGGTGATCAGTCCCACCACCGGGAGACCCTTCGCCGAAGTCACAGAGGCCACGGAAACGCAGCTGCACGAGGCAATCTCTGCGGCACGCAGCGCGCTACCCCACTGGAGCGCGCGGGCACCCCTGGATCGAGCCCGTTACATGAAGCGCATCGCAGCCCTGGTCCGGCGCGATGCTGATCGGCTGGCACGCATCATCGTGATGGAGCAGGGCAAGCCGCTGAACGAAGCCAGAGGCGAGGTTGGCGGCACGGCTGAATTCTTCGACTACTTCGCGGAGTTTGCCCGCCGCATCCAGGGTGAGATCCTGCCCTCGGATGCCGCAGACGAGCAGATATGGATCCAGCGGGTGCCTGTGGGCGTGGTGGGTGCGATCATCCCCTGGAACTACCCCAGTGCGCTGGTGAGCCGCAAGGTCGCCCCCAGCATGATCGCGGGCGACACCATCGTGCTCAAGCCGCACGAGATCACGCCCCTGTCTGCCCTGGAGATGGCGCGAATCTTCGATGAGGCCGAAGTTCCGGCTGGTGTGGTCAACATCGTCTGCGGCGCCGGCAACACCATTGGTCAGGCGATGTCGTCGTCACCGGAGTTCGACCTGCTGACGATGACGGGCAGTGTGCCCACCGGCAAGCGCATCATGAAGGCGGCGGCTGAGCACCTCACCCCTGTGTCGCTTGAACTGGGGGGCAAGGCTCCGTTCATCGTGATGCCAGATTGCGACCTCGACCTTGCGGTGCGCGCAGCGGCCACGTCCCGCTACATGAACTGTGGACAGGTCTGCATCTGCAACGAGCGCACGCTCGTCCACAGTCAGGTGTACGACGAGTTCGTCGAGCGCTTCGTGGCCTTCAGCCGCGGGTTGCGTCTGGGCGACCCGATGCAGACCAGCACCGACCTCGGCCCGAAGGTGAGCTTGGCCGAGCTCGAGAAGGTCGAGCGCGTGGTCGACGATGCCGTAAGGGCGGGAGCGAAGGTCGCGCTGGGTGGAGGGCGGCCTCTGGACCCGCCGACAGCGGGAGGCTACTGGTACTCGCCGACCATCCTGACAGGGATCGACCCGTCCATGCCCATCATGCAGAAGGAGATCTTCGGCCCGGTGCTGCCCATCATGCCCTTTGGCGACTTCGACGAGGCGCTGCGGATCGCCAACGCGAGCCGGTACGGGCTGTCTGCGTATCTGTACACCCAGCACATGCCCACGATCATGAAGGCGGTGCGTCAGATCGAGTTCGGGGAGTTGTATGTCAACAGGGTCGGCCCCGAGAGTCTGCAAGGCTTCCATCTTGGCTACGGTGACAGTGGGGTCGGGGGCGATGACGGTGCCCACGGGCTGGAGGCTTACCTGCGCAAGAAGACGGTCTACCTGAACCATGGCAGCGAGAGTCCTGTGGCGTTGATGCCGTACGGCAGTTGATCTCTGGAGACTACAAATGACGACGAATACCGTCCGCTCAAAACTGCTGCACGGCGAGGCCAGCTTCGGCGTCATGGCCTTCGAGTTCTTTACGCCAGGCCTTGCGCCGACCCTGGCTGCGGCTGGTGCGGACTTCGTGCTGCTGGACTGCGAGCACAGCGGCCTGGGCATCGAGGGCGTGAAGGCACAGTGTGCCCACGCGAGGGGCGCCGGCATCGTCCCGATGGTGCGTATTCCTGCTGCGCTTGCCCACCTGGCGCCGCCCGTGCTGGACGCGGGCGCCTTGGGCATCATGATGCCGCTGGTCGAGACTGCCGACCAGGCCCGCGCGCTGGTAGCCGCCTGCAGGTACAGGCCCGAGGGACGGCGAGGACTCGGGTTCTCGGTGGCGCACGACCAATACACCGGGGGCGCGGCCTTGCCCAAGATGATCGCCGCTAACGAGGCCGTGATGACGATCGCGCTCATCGAGAGCGTCAAGGGCGTCGAGCAGTGCGAGGAGATCGCCGCCGTTCCCGGCTTGGACATGCTGTGGCTCGGCCACTTCGATCTGTCCGACAGCCTGGGCATCCCGGGACAGTTCGACGACCCGCGCTACATCGCGGCGGCCGCGAGGCTGCGCGATGCCGCCCGCGCTGCGGGCAAGCCCATCGGCTGGGTGGCGGCCGATGCGGCGCAGGCGCGATCGGCCTTGGCGGCTGGATTCCGTTGCGTTTGTATCGGGCATGAGGTCATGGTTCTCAGGGAAGCGTTGTCATCGGCGTTTGCCCAGGCTCGGCGTGCAATACCTGAGGTTGGAGCCCCACCTCAAAACGCCGGGGTTGCGGGACTGCCCTAGACCATTCCCTTGCCGTTTCGATCAGCGAAGTGTCGATGGCCCATGAGGTCTTCGCCAGAGCTGGTGCCAGGGTGGTGCGTCTTGAACCCCCGCGCCAGTGCGGTGCGCGTATCAAGCTGGCCCCTTTTTTGCCACTGAGGTCAGCTTGACGAGCCTGCGGATCGTTGCGGACGATTTGACAGGGGCGCTCGATACCGCCGTGGGCTTTGCGGGTGCCGCCGGTCCCGTACCGGTTTACCGCAGTGGGCTCGCGCCCGTGTCTGCGGCTTGCGCTGCCGTTGACATCTGCACCCGGGACCTGCCGCTGGCAGCCCTCGGGCCGGTGTTGTCGGACAGTGCCGCCTGGTTTGCAGGAGCGGAGTTGTGTTTCAAGAAGATCGACAGTCTGTTGCGCGGTCACTGGGCAGCGGAGATCACCGCGATTGCCTCAGCGCGGCAATTCCATCGCATCGTGGTGGCTCCGGCCTTTGTTCAGCAGGGCCGATTCACCCTGGGCGGGCGTTTGCACATCCGTGACCCGCAGGGCGATTTGAGGCCGGCGCATGCTGGGCCCATCGTCGATACCCTGGCGCACGCTGGGCTTCCTGGCGTGCTCGACCGAAAGGTTGGCGAGTCCTGCCAAGCCTTCGATGGTGTGGCCGTGTTCGATGTCGTTGAGGAGGCCGATCTGTTCCTATTGGCCGAGGCAGGCTTGCGCTGGCCTGGACGCACGCTGTGGGTGGGCGCTGCGGGCCTGGCGCGCGCTCTTGCAGGTCAGCCGGTACCGGTGCAGCGCGAACTCAAGGCGCCTATGTTGATGATCATCGGCTCGGCCCACCCGCGCACGGTGGCGCAAGTGCAGCAGCTTCGAACTCGGCTGCCGACCCAATTCATCGACCATCGCGCGGGACAGGATGTCAGGCATAGCGCGGCACGCATCCAGCGCCTCTTGCGGGGTGGTGTCCCCTTGGGTGTGCTGACTTTCGAGCTCCCACCCGGCACCCCCGCCGCCCGAGCCGAAGAGGCCATACGGGACGAGATATACGCGTTGTCCCGTGAAATCGAACGGCCGTCCGCGCTGTTCGTGACAGGCGGGCAGACCTTGAACAGCCTTTGCGGTGCTGTGGAGTGCGGACACCTGCGGGCTCATGCCGAATGGGCGCCCGGGGTGGTCTGCGCGACGCTGGAAGAGGGCCTCTGGGCCGGCAGCCAGGTCATCTCGAAGTCGGGGGCTTTTGGCGACGACCGTCTGCTGGTTGAACTTGCTTCGCACGCCGGGATTGACGTTGCCTGAGTCTGTCGGCAGCTCAGTCGACAGCCTGTCGCGCCAGCGCCGCATAAATCACCAGACCCAGCACCAGGCCGGCTGCTGCCGTGTGCAGCGACCAGCTGAAGCCCTGGGACACGGTTTGCGCGTGGGGCAGCACCCAGGCCACCAGGGCCGGCCCCAGGATCTGCCCCAGGCCGTAGGCGGCCGTGAGCAGGCCGATGAGCGATGACGCGTTGCGGGGTCGCAGCCGCCGGGCTTCCTGCATCGCAAACAGGGTGATGGCGGTGAACGGCAAGCCAAGCAGGATGCTGCCGATGGCAAAGCCCGCCAACGTTGGCCACCACAGGCCCAGCATCACCCCCAAGGCCTGCAGGGCATGGCAGGCCGTCAGCAGGTGCAGGCGGCTCCAACGTGCTGGCATCCGCACCGTGATCAGCGCCCCGACCGCCACGCTCAGGCCAAAGATCGGCCAGAACAGGTCCAGCCAAATGGAGCCTGGCAGGGCCTGGCGTGCGATCACGGGCAAGAAGGTCGCAGTGATGATGTAGCCGAAGCCCGCCAGGCCGTAGGCCAGCGTCAGGCCGGCGATGACGCCCCAAGGCGCAGGGTTGTCTGCAGGTGAGTCAATGGCGGCCGCCTGAACCGAGCCACTGAGCCGCGGCCACGCCAGCAGCGTCAAGGCCAGCGCCAGCAGCGCAAAGCAGGCCCACCCCGCTGCGGCGCGCTGGTCCAGCGCCACCATGGCCGTGACGGCCAAGCCGCTGACCGCGATGCCCAGCCCGGGCCCGACGAAGATGACCCCGGCCAGCGCGGGCGAGCCCAGTTCGCTCAGGCGCGCCAGGCACCAGCCCGAGACGTACACGAAGACCAGCGCGCTGGCCACGCCCGCGAGACCTCGCCACAGCGGCCAGGCGGCTGGCCATGGCAGCGCCATGCCGAGCGTGAGCAGCACCGTGCCTGCCAGCCCGAAGCGCACCATGACCGTCGGGTCCAATGGCGGGCGGCCCCAGCGCCGCCACAACAGAGGCTGCAAGGCACATCCCATGGCGCCCAGCCAATAACCCAGGTAGTTGGCCGAGGCGAGCCAACTCGCCTGTGGCAGGTCCAGCAGGCCGTCGTGCAGCATCATGGGCAGCAGCGGCGTGAAGGCGAAACGGCCGATGCCCATGGCGATGGCCAGTGCCAGAAGGCCGGTCAGGGCGACGATGAGGGGGCGGGGCGCGTGGGCATCGGCTGCTTGCACCGGACGATTGTCAGCGCCGCTGGCCGTGCTCGTCATGCGCACGCGTCCGCGATCGTCAGCTCACTTCAGGGCCACGCCGCCGAGCTCCTGCGAGATGCGCCGCACCGCCTTGGCCAGCAGTTGACGTGCGGCCGCGCGGCTCACCCGGGCGTCGCGCTGTGTCAGGTAGGGCATGTTGAGGCTGGCAATGGCCCCGGCGTGCTGACTGGCGAAGATGGGAAAGGCTATGTCGACGATGCCCCGCACGGTGTCGCTGGGGACCTCCTCATAGCCTTTGGCGCGAAGCCGGTCCAGGCGCCCCGAGAGTGCCTGGCGGGAAACTCGGGCAGGCCGGGCCAGCTCAACCATCTCGTCCAACAGCCGCTCACGCAGGGTCGCCTGCTGGAATGCGGTGATCACCCGGGCAGAGGTCCTGTCGGCGCGGAAAGGGAAGTTGGAGCCGAGCCGCACGCTGAACCCGAGCGGCTCCGGACTTGGGATGGCCGCCACGACCACCAGGCGACCGTCCACATGCACGCTCAGGTGCAAGGCCTGGCGCGTTGCTTGAGCGACTTCCTCCATCACGGGCAGGGACACGGTGAGCAGATTGCGTGCTGGGACCTGACCCACGCCGAGATGGAACAGTTTCAGAGACAGCCGGTGCAGACCCGCCTCGCGCAGCACGTAGCCCTGGTCGACCAGCACCTCCAGCATGCGGTAGATCTCGCTGGCCGATCGCTCCAGGGAGAGCGACAACTGCTGCAAGGTCATGGGAGAGGCCGCTGCCGCCAGGCATTCCAGGATCTCCAGCCCCTTCTCCAGCGCAGGAGCCTTGTAGGTCCTGCGGGCCAGCGGACCTTCGGAAGAAGTCTTCGGCGCTGCTCGCGTGGTTGGTGGGGTTGTGGTTGTCGTCATGCGTGCCATCCGGGCCAGTCTAGATCAAGCCACACAGGGTTTTCACGGGTCCCATTCATCAGAAGCAGCCTTGTGTCTCGAGCCTGACGGTTTTATATTTGAATCAAGTTTTCATAGATCAATCAGCATCGCTACGGCTCAAAAGGGGCGGCAACATGGGCAAAGTGCTGACGCAAGATCAGGTGGAAGGGTACCGGCGCGACGGGATTCACTTTCCAGTCGATGTCATGACCCAAGCGCAAGCGGGCGCCCTCCTGTCCCGTTTCGAAGCTGCTGAAGCGCTGCATGGCGGCCGGTTGCCCGCACGGGTCAACCAGAAGCCGCACCTGCTGCACCCGTGGATGAACGAGCTCATCCGGCACCCGCGCATCCTTGATGCGGTTGAGGATGTCCTGGGGCCTGATCTGCTGTGCTGGGGTGCGCAGTTCTTCGCGAAGAACGCCCGTGACCCGTCGTACGTGTCCTGGCACCAGGATGGCACTTACTGGGGGCTGTCGTCACCCGATGTCGTCACGGCCTGGGTCGCGCTGACGCCTTCAGTCCTCGAGAACGGTTGCATGCAGGTGGTGCCGGGCACTCACCGCGCTCAAGTCGAGCATGTGGATACCTTTGCCGATGCGAACCTGCTGTCGCGCGGCCAGGAGATCCAGGTCAAGGTTCGGGCCGAAGACGTGGTGCCGGTGGTGCTGCAGCCCGGCCAGATGTCGCTGCACCACGTGCTGATCTTTCACGGGTCGCAGCCCAACACCGCCGACTACCGGCGTGTGGGCTTTGCCATCCGCTACATCCCCACCCATGTGAGGCAGCTCAATGCGCCAAGGGAGAGCGCCACACTGGTGCGCGGGGTCGACCGCTACGACTATTTCGACCTCGAATTACCGCCGGAGGCTGACATGCACCCGGACGCCGTGGCCAGGCACGCCGCCGTTGTCGAGCGTCAATTGAAGATCTTGTATGCTGGGGCGGCCAAGCCCGGCAAGCTCGGTGCCGACACGGCCCGCTGAGGGTTGTGTCGAGCTCATGAAGACCCAAGGGGCTCCATCGTTGCCCCATCACCTGGAGGAGACCATGACCCAACATTTCCCCTCACGGCGCACCGCCCTGGCTGTGGGCGCCGGGCTCGCAGCCGGCGCCGTACTTCCTGCGCGTTCGCAGGAGACGATTCGCATCCGCTTCGCGCACTCGCTGTCCTCCACGGAGCCGGCCCATCTGGCGGCCGAGTTCTTTGCGAAGAATGTGGCTGCACGTACCAACGGTCGGGTGCAGATCCAGGTCTTTCCTGGTGAGCAACTGGGCCCAGGCAAGGAAGTCAACGAGATGATCCGGCAGGGGGCCAACGTGATGAACATCACGGATCCAGGCTACCTGTCGGACTTTGTGCCGGACATCGGTGTGCTCAACGGGCCTTACCTGGTGCGCACGACGCAGGAGTACGAAAAGCTGCTCGCCTCTGACTGGTTCAAAGCCACCGAGAGGCGTCTGGAGCAGGCGGGCTTCAAGCTCATCATGGCCAACGGTTACTTCGGCCAGCGCCACCTGATCGCTGACAAGCCTGTGCGCTCTCCTGCCGAGATTGCCGGCATGACAGTGCGTGTACCCCCCAACACCATGTGGATCGAGACCTTCAAGGCCATGGGCGCGCGGCCGACCACGGTCCAGTGGTCTGAGGTCTACGGCGCGCTGCAGCAGAACGTGGTGCAGGCGGCCGAGGCGCCGCTGGGGTCACTCTGGGGCGCAAAGTTGCATGAGGTCCGCAAGGTCATCTCAACCACCGGCCACTTCACCGCCTTCACGATGTGGCCGATGAACATCAACTTCTTCAATCGGCTGCCCGCCGACGTCCAGAAGGTGCTGCTCGAGGAAGGCACCAAGGGTGGCGCTGAGCAGACGAGGCTGACGGTGTCGCTCAATGATGACTTCATGGCCAAGCTCAAGGGTGCGGGCGTGAGTTTCGTCGACGTGGACAACGCCGCCTTCCAGCGGGCCACCGCGTCGGTCTACAAGGCCTTCCCGAAGTGGACACCGGGTCTGCACGACACGGTGATGGCAGCCCTCAAGAAGTAGCCCATGCGACGCGTTGTCGCCGCCCTGGCCGACAGGTTCGAAGAGATCGTGGCCGCAGTTGCTGTGGCGGTCATCATCCTGTCGGTCGGCTGGGGCGTCATCACCCGCTACGTGACGGAGCAACCTGCGGCTTGGGCCAGCGAGATCGCCACACTGGGGTTTGCCTGGGTGGTGTTCTTCGGAGCTGCCGCCTGCGTGAAGTACCGCATGCACCCCGCCATTGATGTGCTCGTCGAGCGTCTGCCGGCCAGCGCGCAGCGCGCAGTGCGGGTCTTCAACCACGTGCTGCTGCTGTCTTTCTTCGGATTCATGGTCTGGTTCGGCACGCGCTTCGCGATCGACGCCTGGGACAGCCCGAGCCCGGTCCTGCGCATGCCGCAGACCTGGCTCTACGGGCCTGTGGCCTTGTGCTCGGCGCTGATGGCGGTGCGCTACCTTCAGGTGCTTGCCGGAAGGGTCTGGGAAGTTGATGCTGCGAGGGAGACCAATGCTGGTTGATTGGCTGCCGGCTATCGTGATGACGGTGCTGTTCGCACTCGGCACACCGATCGCCTTCGCGATCGCGATCAGCGCGCTGTCCTTCTTCTTGATCTCCTTCGATGAGGTGCCGCTCAACATCTTCGTGCAGAAGATGGTCACGGCCACCGACTCCTATCCCTTGCTCGCCATCCCCTTCTTCGTCCTGGCGGGGGCCATCATGAACCGGGCGGGCATCACCCGCAAATTGCTGGCGCTGGCCGATGCGCTGGTGGGCCACGTGACCGGCGCGCTGGCGCAGATGTGCACCGTGCTCGCCACGCTGCTGGGTGGGCTCACCGCTTCCTCGAGTGCCGACGCGGCCATGCTGGCCAAGGTGCTCGGGCCGGAGATGACACGCCATGGCTACAGCCCGGCGTTTGCCGCGGTCATCACCTCATGCGCGGCCATCATCACGGCCCTCATCCCCCCGTCGATCGGCCTGATCATCTACGGCTACATCGCTGATGCCTCGATCGGAAGGTTGTTCGTGGGGGGTATCGTGCCCGGCTTGATGTTGGCCGGTTCCCTCATGGTCGTGACGGCCATCATCTCCAAAAGGCGTGGCTACTTGCCGTTGCGACAGGCACGCGCTGGGCGTGCTGAACTTTTCACGGCGTTTCGAGAAGCCCTGTGGGCCTTGTCGATCCCCGTGTTCATCATTGCGGGCATCCGCTACGGCATCTTCACGCCCACCGAGGCCGGTGCGATCACGGTGTTGTATGTCATCTTGGTGGGGTTGTTCGCTTACGGGACCCTTCGCCTGGCCGATCTGCCGAAACTGTTGCAGGAGACCGCACTGGACACCGCGTCGGTCATGTTGATGATCTGCGCCGCCTCCGCCTTCGGTTTCTATCTCGCCTGGGAACGCATCCCGCCCCAGATGGCAGCCTGGCTGGTTTCCCTGACCAAGGACCCCACCACGCTGCTGTTGCTGATCAACGTGATGCTGATCATTCTCGGCACCGCGGTAGAAGGCACCTCTGCACTGATCATCCTGACGCCAATCTTCGTGCCGATCCTGGTCAAGCTCGGGATCGATCCGGTGCATTTCGGCATCGTCTTGGTCACCAACCTGACGATTGCCGGTGTCACACCCCCGGTCGGGCAGATGATGTTCATCAGTTCTCAGGTGCTCAAGGTGCCGATGGACGATTACACGATCGAGGTGTTGCCCTTCCTGGGCGCCATGCTGGTGGTCCTCGTGCTTTTGACCGTGTTTCCCCAACTGACCCTGTGGCTGCCCAATCTCATGTACGGAGCATGAGCTTGCAGGAGCCGGCATGAAGTACCGCGCGGCTGTCCTGCATGGCACGGGCACGCGGCACTCGATCGAGGAGGTCGAGTTGCAGCCGCTGGCCCCCGGCGACGTCCTTGTCCGCCTGCACGCTAGCGGGCTGTGCCACACCGATCTCGAGGTGATCGAAGGTTCGCTGCCCTATCCGCGGCCCATCGTCCTGGGCCATGAAGGGGCAGGTGTGGTCGAGCAGGTGGGTCCGTCGGTGACCCAGGTTCAGCCTGGTGACCACGTCGTGTGCTCCTGGAATCCGCACTGCGGGCACTGCTTTTACTGCGAGCGAGACCAGCCGATCCTGTGCGAGCCCTTCACCCGTCACCAACCGGCCGGGCACCTGCTCGATGGAGGTTCGCGCTACAGGTTGGCGGGTGATCGACTGTTGCATCACTTTTCCACGACCTCGACGCACGCACAGTACACGGTGGTGCCCGAGTCTGGGGCGATCGTCGTTCCCCGCGAGATCC
>CAYSOD010000082.1:0-11152 GCA_964432385.1 uncultured Rubrivivax sp. | reverse complement strand
CGCCAGCGCGAGCGGGATACCGCCGCCGTACGGCAACTGGCCGCCACCCACGGTCTGGTCTTCGTATTCCGCAGCGACTGCCCGTTCTGCCACCGCTTCGCGCCCGTCCTCAAGCGCTTCGCACAGACTCATGGGCTGACGGTGCTGGCCGTGAGCCTGGACGGGGGAGGCCTGCCGGATTACCCCGACGCCCGCCCCGACAACGGCATCGCCGCGCGCCTGAACGCCCGCGCCGTTCCGGCGCTCTACCTCACCCAGCCCAGCCGCCGCGAATTCCGGCCGGTGGGCTTCGGCCTGATGTCGGACACCGACCTGCTGGAGCGCATCGCCGCACTGGCCCGCGAAGCCGACCCGGCGACGACCCCCAACGCAAAGAGGACCACGCCATGACGCAAACCAGACAAGCCCTGGCAGCACTGCTGGCGACGACCATCGCCATCGGCCCGGCCCCGGCGCTGCCCGCCGACCTGAACACCGAGATGCAGACGATGTTCAACGACCTGGGAGCCATCGGCAACATCACCAGCCCCGGCGCCTTCCGGGGCCAGGCGATGAACCTCTACACCGGCGGCAGCCTGATGATGCGGGCCCCGGGCCGCAACTACCCGCTCGTGCAGGCCCAGCTGCCCAGCCTGAAGGCCGGCTGCGGTGGCATCGACATCTACGGCGGCGCCTTCTCCTTCATCAACAAGCAGCAGTTCGTGGCGCTACTGCAGAACATCGGCTCCAACGCCGTGGGCTACGCCTTCAAGCTGGCCCTGCAGTCGATCTCGCCCGACATCGACAAGCTGCTCACCGAGCTGCAGGACCAGCTCAACAAGATCAACGCCATGAACATCAACTCCTGCGAGGCCGCGCAGGCGCTGGTCAATGGCGTGGTCGGCGAGTACGACCAGTCGGTGCAAAGCGGCTGCGCGAACATCGCCCAGTACCTGGGCTCGGTCAGCGACCGCGCCGAGGCGCGCCTGACCTGCGCCTCCAACGCCCCATCGGTGGTGCGCACCGCCGCGAACAGCGCCGACCCCAACGTGCGTAACGCCACGTTCGCCAAGGGCAACGTCACCTGGAACGCGCTCAACCAGGTGGGCGGCAGCATCAGCCGCCAGGAGAAGGAACTGATCATGAGCCTGATCGGCACCGTGATCGTCACCCCGCCCGCCGACGACGGCAGCGGCGCCGGCCCCCGGATGCTGGAGCCCACCCTCACCGGCATCCGGGATCTGCTGCTCGGTAAGGCAGATTCCGCCACCGCCGGGCTGGTGGATGTGGACGTCTACGTCTGCGACGAGACCGTCGAGTGCCTGAACCCCAGCCGCGCCACCGTCTCGGTCAAGCCCTTCACCCGGCTCGTGGCCGAGCGCCTGAAGCGCATCTCCGACAACATCGCCACTCGCAGCGCCCAGAGCCCGGCCGACATTGGCTTCATCAACCAGACGAGCGAGCCGGTGTACCGGATGCTGGCCGTGGCCAACGCAGTGCCAGGCTCGGGCACCGCCGAGACGCTGATCGAGACCTACAAGGATGTGATCGCGCTCGACTACGCGCAGACATTCCTCGCCAGGGCGCTTGCACAGGCCAGCACAGCGCTGTCCCAGGCCCTGCGCCGCAGCGAGGTCGAGCAGCGCTACTTGGACGAACTGCGCGCCCACGCCCGCGAGGCGCAGATGCAGATCCTGATCGAGAAGCAGGCCGCCTACGCCAAGGTGCGCTCGGTGTCCTCGATGACGCAGGACCTGCAGAGCCTGGAGCGCCAGCTATGGGCTGCCATGCCTCCCGCAGTGAAGGCCATGCTCGACTTCAGCGCCAACGCGGGCCAGCGCGGCTCCTGAGCCCGAAACCAAGGCGCAGACAGCCGGCATGTTCGAGATCTATGCCTACGGCAACGTCGACACCCTGACCGGGGTCTTCAACGCCATCGCCGCCATCATGGGCGGCGCGGGGTACCTGGCCCTCATCAAGACCATGGCCGTCACCGGTGTGCTGGTGGCGGCCGCCGCAGGCCTCTTCACCCCCGGGCGCTTCCACGGCTGGGGCTGGCTGATGGGCCTGCTGCTGGTCTACCACGCGATGTTCCTGCCCAAGGCGGATGTCGCCATCGTCGACAAGCTCGGCAGCCAGCCCCCCGCCGTGGTGGGCAACGTGCCCATCGGGGTGGCCTTCTTCGGCCACGCCACGAGCCTGGTGGGCGACGTGATGACGCGATTCTTCGAGACCGCCTTCCAGGTGATCCCGGACACCAACGCCCAGCTGCCCGAGGCGCTGGCCTACCAGAAGAACGGCGTCATGTTCGGCAACCGCCTGATCCAGGCCAGCCGCGCCGCAAACGTGGCCGACCCGCAACTGCGCGCCGACATGATTGCCTTCGTGCACAACTGCACCGTCTACGACCTGCAGGACGGCACCATCGACCCGGCGGCATTCGCCCAGAGTACCGACATCTGGGCACTGATGGGCACCCCCAACCCGGGGCGCTTCTCCACCTGGGGCAACCCGGTGCAGGTGGACACCTGCCCGGCCATCTACACCCGCCTCAACAGCCGCTTGCCCGCCGAGGTCGCCCGGGCACGCGCCACGCTCGCCCTGCAGATGAACCCGACGCTCGACCCCAGCATCGCCGCCGGCGTCATCGACGGCCAGCTCGAGCAGGCCTACACCAAGACGCGGATCGCCACCGCTGCCCAGGGCGCCGCCGACCTGCTGCGCCAGAACATCCTGATCAACCTCGTGCAGGACACCAACACCCTGGCCGGCCTGCGCCTGAACGACCCGGCCGCGACCATGCTGGCCACGGCACGGGCCAACGCCACGGCCTCGACCAACGCGTCCTTCATCACCATGGGCCGCATCGCCGCGCAGGCCCTGCCGATGATCCGCAACGTGATCGAGGCGGTGATCTACGCGGTCTTCCCCTTCGTGCTGCTGCTCTTCCTGCTGGCCCAGGGCAAGGGGCTGGCCCTGGCCATCAAGAGCTTCGTCATGAGCCTGGTGTGGATCCAGCTCTGGCCCCCGCTCTACGCCATCCTCAACTACGTCGGCACGCTGGCCAGCGCGAAGAACCTCGCCGCCGCCGCTAGCCTTGGCTCGAACAGCCGCGGCCTGACCCTGGACACCGCCGCCGGCATCTACCAGGGCGCGATCTCCGATCAGGCCATCGCTGGCTACCTGGTGGCCGCCATCCCGATCATCGCCACCGCCATCATCAAGGGCGGCGAAGTCGCCTTTCAGGCCGTTACCGCCAGCAGCGCGATCCAGTCGGCAGCGAGCAGCGAAGCCGCCGCCACCAGCAAGGGCCTGATCAGCCAGAACAGCGTCAGCCTCGACCAGCAGCAACTCGGCCCCACCCGTAACTCGGCCTTCATGGGCACCACCACTGAGGCCCACGGCACCACCATCCAGGGCATTGGCCCCGAGGCCGGCGTCTTCCGCTACCAGGCCACCATGAGCCGGCTGGCCAGCACTTTCACGATCAGCGAGCGGCAGGCCACCGCTATCGGCGAGAGCGCACGACAAGCCGAGACGCTCGCCACCAGCGAGCGCGAAGCGATGCAGCGCAGCCAGGCGACGGCGCTGACCCGGGCGCTCAGCATTCAGGAAGGCTTCGAGCGGTCCACCCAACGCAGCGGCGGATCGGGTATGAGCAATGGCGGCTCGACCAGCACGCAGTTCCAGACGCTGAACTCGATCGCAAAGGATGTGAACCGCAGGCTGGGGCTCAGCGACGACTCAGTGGTGGGCAAAAGCGTTGCAGCCTCTGCATCCGTGGGCGCCAGCATCCCCCTCACGGAGATCGGCGCTCAGGCCAAGACAGAAGGCCGAAAGCTCGACCAGCAGGCGCTCCAGAGCGCGTATGACTATGCGCGGCGCTCGGCGGAGAGCGCGCAGATCACCGAAGCCACGAGCCTCGTGCGTGAGTTCCGCTCCTCGGACGCCTTCCAATGGGCGCGCGGCAGTAGAACGGCTTCCGCCGAATCCTTCGAATCCGCATCCCGGGACGCCGCCGAGCGGCAAACCTCGTCCGAGCGCGCCTATGCCGAAGCCCGCGAGCTGGCCCGAACCGCACAGTTCATGCGCGAATGGAGCAGCGGCACACAGACAGATTTCACGAACTACGCGGCCCGGCGGCTTGCCGAACGGGGACTGCTCCGCGAGGACGACCCCGTGCGACTTCAGCGCGCGGTCACCGACATCGCGATGGCCTACGCGCGTGGCGGACAAGGTTCCGAGGGCTATGTCGAAGCGGACAGTCCGCTCCGACCAACCGCGCCCCTACCTCAGTCGATGGGATGGTCGGAGGCGCCTATGCGCGAGCAATTTGAACGCGACCGCCGCGCCAACGTTGCGATCGGGCTGCACACCACCATCCGGAGTAACGACGGTGAGGTGAAGCAGCGACAGCGGCAGACGAGAACTGAACCCGGCATTCGCAGTCTGGATGATCTGACCTCACGGATCGACAGCGATCGAGGCGCCGCCAAGCGTGGGATCCAGCAGGGTTCGGCCCGTATAAGCGAAACCAGCCAGGCTCAGAGCGACGAGTACCGCCGCTCCGTCCGCATTGGAGGCGTGAGCACGAACCACGGCGGCAATCCCGCCGTGTGGGCAACCGTTGGAGCGAACGCCAGTCAGCCTGAGCTCGGGCAGTCAACCGTTCCGGCTCCGCCTTCTAGCGATAGGGCCGACGAGTTTGGTCGCTCACGCAGTAACCCCAGCCCCTCCCAAGAAGGCAACACACCGCGGAGGCCGTAACGGCGCTGCCTGCTCGACTCACCCGCTCCCCGGCTCAGCCGATCGTCAGTCGTCCGCTCTATCGCGAAGTCCGCCGACCTCTAGACTTCCGTAACCGTTGCGGCAGATGCGCCCTGGAGACTCGTCACACAGCGCAACATCGCGACGCGGTTTCAGGGCTCCACTCGGCGTGCCGGCATCATCCAGTGGCGTCACGAGTCCGGCCGCTACCTGTGTCCGCAGCGACACTGCGAAGTCGCTCAGCAATCCCAAGATCGACCGACCAATCATCTGCACACCTTCCCGCGAACACCGTCCCAGTTGGCGCAAATGTAGTCCACGGCGGCCTCCCTCGAAAGGAAGTAGCCGACATCGTCGTATTCCATCGCCCACACGTAGAAGACACCGCCGAAGGACTTCACCTGAACAGGGAAGTCGAACTCGCTTCCCGGAATGGATCCCTCCCACACAACCCTGGACTCGTTCCCAATCGCGTCAGCGAGCTGATCATGCACCTCCGCCCCCAGATCGCCAACAAGCGATCCGGACTTGAGCATCGCCAGTGCCGCTGAAACGTCAGGCTCATTGAGCGTGTTGCGCAAGGTCGCCCGTACAGCCCTGCTCCGCGCGAGGACGGGCCCGGCGGCCTCCAGCGCTACGGTGCCATGGCGGGCCTGTTCCATGCCGCCTCCATTTACCCGAGGAAATCCTGCAGAAACTCTGACGTCGGCTCCATCCCGGACACAAAGAGTTGGTCACGCGCTCTCGTGCAGGCGACATAGAGCAGATGCCGCTCCGTGTTGTAGACCTCTTCGAGGTCAGAACTGTCTGAAACCGCTTCGATCCTGTCCTGCAGCGGGATCACTTCATCATCGCAGGCCATGACCGCCACGACACGGAACTCCAGCCCCTTGGCCAAGTGCATGACAGAGATCGATGCAGCGGCCTGCGCGTTCTCCACCGTCTCATCCAGCACCACGTAGGGCAGACCGGCGTGCTTGGCTGCTTCGCGGGCCCGGTCGATCTGGGCATCCGACCGGACAAAGATGGCCATCTCCTGGGGAGGGACACCCCTTCCGAGGCTTTCCTTGAGCCATTCACCGACGGCAGCCGCCTCAGTCTCCTGAGACTTGAAGCCCTTGACCACAGGTGCCGGCCCGTTGAAAACCGAGATCGTTCCCTTCCGCGTCTCGACATTGCCGTCTACGTCGGCAACCTCCGGCCCGAGCAGCCGATCGGCCTGCATTCGAATCTGGTGCGACGTGCGGTAGTTGATGTTCAGGCTGCGGGAGCGCCCTCGAACATCAACCCCGATTGATTTCCAGGAGAAGGGCGTCTGGAAGATGCGCTGCCCAAGATCTCCCGCGAAGAAGAGCCCGTTCGGTCGCTGACCCGCCACCGCCGCAAGAAAGCGCAGCTGGGCAACGCTCACATCCTGCGCTTCATCGATCACGACGAAGTCGAAGATTGGAGAGGCTCGCTTTGCCATCGCGCCGGCAAGGCGCGTGAACATGCTGGCATGCGTAAGCAGTCCAGCAGCGGTCACCCGTTGCTGAACCGCAGCAAACACCCCCCAGAGCATAGCCCGCTGTGCCTCGCTTAGACGGGTCTTTCGCCCCAGCCGCCTGACGTCGCGATAGTCTTCCCAGGTCCCAAGCTGCCAGGCATCTACAAGGTCGTCCCATTCGCTCAGGACGAATGACGGCGAGAACCTCCAGCCCGCCACCTTTGCAGATTCCTCGCGCAGAAAGCCCTGAAGCTGGGCGCGGCTCAGTGTCTTGAACTTGCCGAACTGCGCCTCGTACAGCCTCGTTCCCACGGCGTTCATGGCCTGAACTTCGAGCCGCTCTGCCAGCCGCGGTTCATTGCTGATGAGCCGGTGGAGCTTCTGCCTGAGGGCATTTGCCAGGGTGTCTGAAAAAGTGGTCAGCAGTACCAATGCGTCCTGGTTGCGCCGTGCCAGATGCACCGCACGATGCAGCGCGACGATCGTCTTGCCCGTTCCGGCCGACCCCGATACCCGCGCTGGACCCGCGTACTCGCGCTCGACCCATTGCCGCTGCGCGGGGTGAAGGAAGGTCGTCCACTTGTCCCAAGGAAACGAGAGCGCCCGCTCCAGCTCCTCCACGTCGTTCATCACCCGGAATCGACGCTGTGCGTCAGGGTGGCTGAAGGGGTCTGCGCCAGTAACCGCGACTTCAGGGCGCGCCGGAGTGCGGCCGACAGCGAGTTCCAGCAAGGCCTCGGCAGCTTCAGCAGGGAGGTGCCCAGCCAACACCAGTACGGAGTCCTCATCGGCGAGCATGACGTCTGCCAACCACTCTGGCGGTACGCCGTAGTTCAGGAGCTCATCCTCGGACCGACCCGCGAAGAGCAAAGGCTTTGCCTTGGGCTTCACGGCCGGGCCGGGCATCAAACGCCCCGCCGGAGCCGGATCGGATGGTGCCGTAGGCGGCTTGATCTCCTCGACGCGCTCGCGCACCTCGACGAACTGCGCCGCGCCAGTCTTTGGATGGGTCTCCAACTTCCGGCGTTCAGCCCATCGGTACGCCTTGTCGTGGTGGTCGACGTAGCAGAGCATCAAGCTGCGCTGTGTCTTGTGGACGATCACGCGAAGATCACCGCTGACCCGCACCGACCAGAAGTTCTTGTCCTTGGCCTTGTCCAGTTTGTGAAGGCTGAGACCAGGACTGGCCGGGTTCAGTTGCAAGTCGAAGGCCGTCGTCTTTGCCGCCTTCTGTTCATCGCCAGTGAGGCGCGCAAGGCTGTCCGTGAATGTGTCGGCGATCCGGAATTCCATGGGCATGCCTCAGTCTCAGGCGTGATTCGAGCGGTGCCAAGTAGCCGCTGAACCACGATTCCAATGATCGGGGGCAAGTGCCGTCAGCCAATCGATGGCCTTCTCTGCACACCCATGTTCATGCGCAAAGATCAGTTGTGCTCGGAGACGGTCATGCTTGACCGCGTCTGACTCTCCGGCAGCCGCCAGGATCAACGGAGCAGGAGGCCTTCCTGCGCCCGCTGGAGCGTGATCAACGAGCCAGTTCCAGAACCGCTGCCAATGCTGACCCGCGGGACTTGATCGCCCCTCGGACCGGATCTGGTCAAGAAATCGATCGATGCCGGGATAGTTCATCAGACCTTGAACACCTTCATCACCTCATCCCCGAGGTGATTGATGACCTTGACCGCAAAGCGCCCGCTTTTGGGCTTCTCGAACGGGCGCGAGGTGTCGCTGTTCAGGGTCGACCACGCGTCAGCATTGATCTCGGCCTTCAGCGTCGTCTTCAGAGAACTGTAGGGGTCATTGGCACCCAGAAAGTAGGCGTGCCGGACAAAGAAGCTCTCCTCGTTGTAGTCCGTGTCGATGAACCAGCAGGCGATCCCGTCCGCCCCGTCGCTGACCACCTCGCCGGTCTGAGGCTTGAAGACGTCGACACCGTTGACCTTGACGCAGATACGCCCGTCGTCCTGGGGAAGGATCGAGATGTCGGGCTCACCAAAGATCACGAAGAGGTTGCCCTTGCCGGTGTTCTTCAAGTCCTCAGCCATGTGAAGGTCCGCGTTCATCCGCGCCTTCAGGACTGGGATACGTCCGAGTTTGCTGAACTCAGTCGCATGTGCTTCAAAATTGAATGCGCAGGCGATCAGAGCATCGAAGCCCGCATCACTTGCCTCTCGGGCTGCCTGGACAAGGTCAGCTCGCTGCACAGTGCCAAATTCAGGCCCAATAAAGATCGCGGCCCGACGCTCGAGGCCGTCTTCTTCTGGCCCCTCAAAGAATCTGGCATCAGCGCAGACCAGCGTACCAGGCCATGGAACCAACGAGGAGAAAATGATTCGGTCCTCCTTATGGGCCTGTTGCACACCGGAGGACTTCAAGTTCTCCAGGATCATCTGCTCAAAGGTTTGCTTGGCGCTGTACTCATCCTCCCTGTCGTTCATCCGATCAATGAGTTCGTCGTTCTCGTCGACGCCAAGCGTCCGATGTGGACTGAGACTCTCGACCGTAAACGGACCGGCTACACGTACTCGCTTCTTGTCCTCGTACGGCCTGTCGTAGAGGGGCTGATACTCGGCTTTTACGGCGATGGATTCATCAATTTCCTTTTGGCGCTCCACTCGCGCAGCCCACCAATCTGAATGAAAAGACTTTGCCTTCTCAGACCACTCGGGGGCGACCTCGCGCGGGATTTCCCATTCCGCCCAGGAGGTGCCAAGTGAATCGTTCAAATTCCCTCGAAGCGATTCCATCCTAAATCGCCAACGTTCCCATATCAGATCAATCTCTGAGTTCTTGACAATGGAACTGAGCATCACGTGCGGCACCCGTTCGCATACAAAACCGTGGCGGATGTGGCCATAGACGGGTTTTGAACTTGGCGCTTCTTTGGTGACCTCGGCTTGCTTGATCTGCCCTTCGCGAGAATCCGACAACAAATAATATGGATATCGCGCCCCCATGATGCGAGTACGCGCCAACGCGAGAGCAACACGAGAAGTATCAATCGTTATCCAGCGCCGTCCCCATTGTTCGGCAACGTGAGCAGTGGTGCCAGACCCGCATGTGGGATCAAGCACTAGGTCTCCTGGGTCTGTTGTCATCAAAAGACACCTCTGAACGACCTTAGTTGCCGTCTCGACAATATATCTTTTGTTAGCGGCGAACCCAGCGATTGTCGTATCCGTCCAGAGACTACTGATAGGATAGACTGGAAAATCCGCGAATCTTCGAATGTATCTAAGGGTGTTTCCTGCGATACCCAACCGACCAGCCATGGCTAGCTTCTTAAGACCTTTTTCATCGGTCTTGAATGTGCCTTTCCCTGGAGAAAAACTCTTCCCACAGTAGTTAAAAATACGCACATCGCCGTCTCCTGCAGGTCGAGAGCTGGTTATATTATCTAGCTGTATTACATCCAAGCCATCCCCAAGAGTTTCAATATTCGTCTTTTCGATTTGCGTCAAGCGGCGGATCTGACCGTCCGGGGACCTGCATAGGTCGTACCCCGCGGACCCCATACCGCCAATCGTTTTTTCATGGTATAGCTGACGAAACTTTAGTCGCGAGCGGTCTTTGGCGAACCAGATTAAATAATCACAGACGACGGAAAGTGCAGAATCCGAAGAGCTGCTAGTCGTCTTCGCGAAGGGAATGAGAGATACAAAATTATCGTCTCCAAAAACTTCATCTAAAAGCGACCGCACGCGATGCACGTTTTCATCGCTAATTTGCACAAAGATTGAACCAGAATCAGTGAGAAGATCGCGTGCGACAGTCAAACGATCGCGCAAATATGTCAGGTAGCTATGGATTCCATCCCGCCAGGTGTCGCGAAAAGCCTTAACCATTTCTGGCTCGCGAGTAATGTGGTCTTTATTCCCATCTTTGACGTCTCTGCTTGTGGTTGACCATTGGAAATTGCTATTAAACTTAATCCCGTATGGCGGGTCGATGTACACGCACTGCACTTGCCCACGAAGTCCCTCGCGCTCAGTAAGACTAGCCATTACCTGGAGCGAATCCCCCAAAATCATCCTGTTCGTCCAGTTTTGATCATGGGTATAGAACTCTGTCTTATCGGCGCCCTTCGGAATCCCATTGAAATCCGAGAACAGGTCCGGCGTGAGCATTCCCGCTTGGTGTTCGCTCTCCCGCGTCTGCCTCAAAAGGTCATCCACCAATGCCTTTGGATGCACCTTTTCCTGTATGTACAGAGGCGGAGCATTAACCACAAGGTCGGTCCAGTCCTGCTCGTCCTTGCCACGCCAAACTAACTGTGGATCAAGGTCGGTATTGCGCGGGTAACGTACCTTCTTGGGGTCCTGCTGCTCCTGCTGGACGAAGGACTGCTGCTCGACCGACGGGATGTTCTTGCGCTTGGCGTCGTCGTGCTTGAACGCCTCGACAGACTTGAAGTTGTTGGCCATGTTTAGTTACTCCCCTCGTCAAGCTTCGTGCTCGCACGCTCGATCATCTTGTTGAACTCCGCCTCGACCTTGCTCGCGAAGTCCGCCTCCATCTGCCAGACGTCCGTGAACTCCGCGAAGGCCCAGCGCCCGTGGGTACCGAGGTTGTTCACACCCGGGATCCAGTAGACGTCCATGGTCTCCTTCTTGACCCGGGCGTCTTCGCCCCGGAAACCCTTGATTTCGACAACGAGGTTCAGCGGGTTGTCCTTGCCCTTGCCGTCATCCACCAGCACGATGAAGTCCGGTCGGTACTTGCGCATCTCAGCGACGAATCGATAGGGAACTTCGAGACCAAGGTTGTGGTTCTTCACATAGGCCAGAACCCTGGGGTGGCTCTCCGCCACCCTGCAAAACTCGCTCTCCCAGTCGCTGTCCAGGATGACCCAGTTCACATGGCATCGCTGGCCGTCGGTCTCCCAACGCTCGGTCTTCGACGTATTGAAGTTGACGTGCG
>CAYSOD010000081.1:0-11190 GCA_964432385.1 uncultured Rubrivivax sp. | reverse complement strand
CCGTTTTCGAAGAGCTGGCGCACGTACTCCAGCGCGTCCACGGTGTCCTGCACCGATTGGGTGGGAAAGCCGTACATCAGGTAGGCATGCACCAGGATGCCGGCGTCGGAGAAGGCCTTGGTCACGCGCGCCACCTGCTCCACCGACACGCCCTTCTTCATGAGATTGAGCAGCCGGTCTGAGGCCACCTCCAGCCCGCCGGAAATGGCGATGCAGCCGCTGTCGGCCAGCTCCAGGCACAGCTCAGGGGTGAAGGTCTTCTCGAAGCGCACGTTGCCCCACCAGCTGATGGACAGTTGTCGACGCTGCAGTTCCTGGGCCAGGGCCTTGAGTGACTTGGGCGGCGCGGCCTCGTCCACAAAGTGAAAGCCGGTCTGCCCGGTCTCGGCCACGATGGCCTCGATGCGGTCGGCCAGGGTCTGGGCCGAGGCCGCGTCAAAGCGCGAGATGTAGTCCAGGCTCACGTCGCAGAAGCTGCACTTCTTCCAGTAGCAGCCGTGCGCCACGGTGAGTTTGTTCCAGCGCCCGTCGGACCACAGCCGGTGCATGGGGTTGAGCATGTCCAGCAACGACAGGTAGCGCTGCAGCGGCAGGCCGTCCCAGGTGGGGGTGCCCACCGCGTCGAAGGGCACCTCGGCCTCCACGAAGTTCAGGTAGCGCACCTGGCCTTCTTCGTCTCGCATGAAGGTACGCACCAGCCGGCTGCGCGAGCGCGTACCGTGCCAGTGCTCCAGCAGGGCCAGCAGCGGGCGCTCGCCGGCGTCCAGCGTCACGGCATCGACGAAATCGAACAGGCGGGGTTCGGCCAGTTCGCGCAGCTCGGTGTTGACGTAGCCACCACCGAGCGCAATGCGCACGTCAGGCTGTGCGGCCTTGATGGCCTGTGCGACTCGCAGGGCGCCGTACACCGCGCCTGGAAAGGGCACCGACAGCAGCACCACCGTGGGCTGGTGCTGCGCCAGGGCTTCGCGCGTCAGCTGGTCCAGCGTGCGGTCCAGCAGGTTCTTGGGTGCGGCCAGCGCCTGCGCCAGGGGGTCGAAGCTGGGCTGGCTCATGGCCAGGCGCTCGCCGTAGCGTACGAACTCGAAGCGCGGGTCCACGGCGTCGCGCAACACGTCGGCCAGGTCGTTCAGGTACAGCGTGGCCAGGTGACGGGCGCGGTCTTGCTGGCCCAGCGCGCCGAAGGCCCACGCCAGGGGGTCGCCACCGTGCTCGCCCTTGGGGTCATCGGGGTCGATGTAGGCGTCCAGCGAGGCGAAGCGCGGGCCCTCGGGCAGGAACTGCCGGCTCGCGATGCGATGGGCCAGCGTCGGGTCACGCCCCTGCAGGAAGGCGAGGGTGGGGGTGATGGTGGCGACGTAACGCTCGAACTGCGCCAAGAAGGATTCCACGGCTGACGTGCGCCGCTTTGGCGGCAAGTCTTCAGCGGCAGCCCGGATCTGCTGCACGCCCTGAGTGCTCAACATCGCCAGCACGAGGCCGAGCGCCAGATCGGCCTGCTGGGCCTGCACCCCGCGGGAGCGCAGGAACCCGGTGAGGTAGGCGGTGGAGGGGTATGGCGTGTTCAGCTGCGTCATCGGCGGGATGAGCGACAGCACGCAGGGCGGGGAAGAGAAGTTCATGGACCGGACGGGCGATTCTGTCAGGCCGCATGCGCCAGGCTTCAGGGGGCAGGCGCGGGACTCGCTTGCGTGCCCAGGCCCCCTGCCAGCCTGTTGGGCCCGCTGGCGCCCCGGCCTGGCGGCTGAGCGCAAAATCCGGCTCATCATCGGCGGGACACCGTCTGGAGGATCATGACCGGTGACACCCGAGGCTTCAAAGGGAAGCCCAACCTGGAGAACTGCATTGAACACCGCTGCTGCCGCCACCCCCCGCCCGTTTCACCTCGCCTTCCCTGTGCATGACCTGGAGGTCGCGCGCAACTTCTATGGCGGGCTGCTGGGTTGCCCGGAGGGCCGCAGCTCGCCCGAGTGGATCGATTTCGACCTCTTCGGTCACCAGGTGGTGGCGCACCTGGCGCCGCAGGAGTGTCACCTGGCGTCCACGAGCGCCGTGGACGGCGACGCGGTGCCGGTGCGGCACTTCGGCGTGGTGCTGCCCATGGCCGAGTGGCAGGCGCTGGCCGACAAGCTCACCGCCGTGGGCACGAAGTTCATCATCGAGCCGCATGTGCGGTTCAAGGGCCTGGCCGGTGAGCAGGCCACCTTCTTCTTTCTCGACCCCTCGGGCAACGCCCTGGAGTTCAAGGCCTTTGCCGACCTGGGCCAGCTCTTCGCCAAGCAGTGAACATCGTCATCCTCGGCGCCGGCCGGGTGGGTGAAAGCGTGGCCGAGAGCCTGGCCTCGGAGCGCAACGACATCACCATCATCGACACCGACCCGCAGCGATTGCGTGCGCTGCAGGACCGACTGGACTTGCGCGGCGTGCCGGGCAATGGCATCCAGCCCTCGGTGCTGGACGAGGCCGGCATCGGCGACGCCGACCTGTTCATCGCCTGCGCGCCCATGGATGAGACCAATCTTGTGGCTTGCAAGGTGGCGCACGACCGTTTCAACGTGCCCACCACCATCGCCCGGCTGCGCTCGCCGGAGTTTGAGGACGGATCGCCGCTGATGGACAAGGCCACGGGCTTTGCGGTGGACCGGGTCATCTGCCCCGAAGATAGCGTCACGCGCTACATCGGCCAACTGGTGGAGCACCCCGAGGCCCTGCAGGTGCTGGAGTTTGCCCACGGGTTGGTGAGTCTCATCGCGGTGCGTGCCGTGGCAGGCGGCCCGCTGGTGCGCCACAGCCTGGCGGAGATCCCGGCGCTGGTGCCCGGCGCCGAGATGCGCATCGTGGCCATCTACCGGCAAGACCAGGCCTTGACCGACCTGGACGGCCGCACCCGCATCGAGCCCGGTGACGAAGTCTTCGTGCTGGCCGCCAAGCAGCATCTGGACACGGTGTTGGGTACCCTGCGTGAACGCGACCGCCCGGTCAAGCGCCTGATGATCGCCGGCGGCGGCAAGGTGGGCCTGCGGCTGGCGCGCCAGGTGAAGGATGACCTGCAGGTCAAGATCATCGAAACCAACCGCCAGCGCTGCGACTACCTGGCCTCCCAACTGCCGTCGGACGTGCTGGTGTTGCACGGTGACTCCACCGACGAGGAGTTGATGGGCGAGGAGAACGTGCAGGACATGGACCTCTTCGTGGCGCTGACCAGTGACGACGAGGACAACATCCTGGCCTGCTTGATGGCCAAGAAGATGGGCGCGCGCCGCGTGCTGGCGCTCATCAACCGCAAGGCCTACGCGGAGTTGGTGCAGGGCACGCAGATCGACATCGCCATCTCGCCCAGCCAGACGGTGATTGGCGAGCTGCTGGCCTACGTGCGCCGCGGCGACGTGGAGGCCGTGCACTCGCTGCGCCGGGGCGCGGCCGAGGCGCTGGAGGGCATCGTGCGCGGTGACCGAAAGACTTGCCGCATGGCGGGCCGACGGGTGGAGGAAATCGGCCTGCCGCCCGGCGCCCAGGTGGGCGCCATCGTGCGCGGCCTGCACCGGCCCGACGGCACCGAAGCCGGCGAGGACGCCCAGCCCCAGGTGCTGATGGCCCACCACGACACGGTGATCGAGCCCAACGACCATGTGATCGTCTTCGTGCCGAACAAGCGCATGGTGGGGCAGGTCGAGAAGCTGTTTCAGGTGTCGGCGACGTTCTTCTAAGGCGCTCGCGGCAGCGAATTCACATGGGTGCACTTGCGGTCGTTGCGCTGGTCGGGCGCATGGTGTTGATCTTCTCTCTGTTGATGGCGGTGCCGCTGGTCTTCGCCCTGGTGGGAGGTGACGCCGGGCTGCAGGCCTTCGCGACGGCCCTGTGCGTCACGTTTCTGGCCGGCGTGGTGATGAGCCTGGCCACCCGGCGCTTTCGCCGGGAGTTGCAGCCCAGGGATGGCTTTCTGCTGGTGGGGCTGACCTGGCTGGTGCTGCCGGCCTTTGGGGCACTGCCGCTGCTGCTGGCATTGCCTGATCTGAGCGTCACCGACGCGTACTTCGAGGCCATGTCGGCGTTCACCGCGACGGGGGCCACCGTCTTCACGGGGCTCGACAGCATGCCTGTGTCGGTGAACGTCTGGCGCTGTTTCATGATGCTGGTGGGGGGCTTGGGCATCATCGTGCTGGCCGTGGCGATCCTGCCGCTGCTGGGCGTGGGTGGCAGCCAGTTGTTCCGTGCCGAGACGGCCGGGCCCATGAAAGACCAGAAGCTGACTCCGCGCATTGCCGACACCGCCCGGGCCATCTGGGTGGCCTACGCCGCACTGGCGCTGACCTGCACCCTGGCCTATCGCTGGGCGGGTATGAGCTGGTTGGATGCCTTTCTGCACATGTGCAGCACGGTGAGCCTGGGCGGGTTCTCCTCCTACGACGCCAGCTTTGGTCACTGGAATTCGCCTCTCATCGAGGCGGTGGCCATCGTGTTCATGCTGTTGTCGGGGGTGAGCCTCACGCTGTATTTCGTGGCCTGGCGTGCTCGCTCTCTGGCGCCGCTGTGGCGCAGTGTCGAGACGAGGACCTTCTACCTGGTGTTGCTGGGCAGCATCGCGTTGATCGTGGCCTACCTCGTGATCAGCGGGACCTACCCCGATCCGCTGGAGGCCCTGCGGCATACGGCGTTCCATGTGGTCTCCGTAGCCACCACCACGGGCTACGCGTCGCAGGATTACGCCCAGTGGCCGGTGTTCGCGCCCATGCTCATCATCCTGCTGGGCTGCATGGCCACTTGCGCCGGTTCGACGGGTGGTGGCATCAAGATGATCCGTTTGCTGATCCTGCTGGCTCAGGCACGCCGGGAGATGGTGCGCATCGTGCATCCCCGAGCGGTGAACCCGGTGGTCATTGGCGGACGCACCGTCAGCGACGCCACCGTCCAGGGCGTCATGGCCTTCATGATGGTGTACGGCGCCACCATCGTCGGCTTGACCATGGTGCTGCTGTTCAGTGGCCTGGACCCGGTGACTGCCTTCACCGCGATCGTGGCCTGTGTCAACAACATCGGCCCGGGCCTGGGCGAGGTGGGGCCGGCGGCCAACTTTGCAGGGCTCACGGACTTTCAGACCTGGGTCTGTTCGCTGGCCATGCTGCTGGGCCGGCTTGAGTTGCTGTCGGTGCTGGTGTTGCTGACGCCGTCGTTCTGGCGGCGCTGAGCCAGGCCAGAACGACGGGTCAACCCATCAGACGAGCTTCAGCCCTTCGTACTTCAGCGGCAGGCTGCGCACCGGCTTGCCGCGTGCCGCGGCGATGGCGTTCATCACCGAAGGCGCCACCACGCAGATGGTGGGTTCGCCCACACCGCCCCAGAAGTCGTGCGTCTGCACGATGACGGTTTCCACCTTGGGCATCTGCGAGATGCGGCAGATGG
This sequence comes from uncultured Rubrivivax sp., assembly GCA_964432385.1. Classification (GTDB taxonomy): domain Bacteria; phylum Pseudomonadota; class Gammaproteobacteria; order Burkholderiales; family Burkholderiaceae_C; genus Rubrivivax. The sequence goes on along the minus strand of CAYSOD010000081.1, from coordinate 5,790 downwards.
GGTAGGTGTCGAAGTTGCGCTCCACGATGCGCCCGTTGGCCACGCTGGACTCGCTCATCAGCGAGTCGAACCCGTAGGCCACCGAACCCTCCACCTGGGCGGCGATCTGGTCCGGGTTCAAGGCATGGCCGCAGTTGGTGGCCAGCACGAGCCGGTGCACCTTGACTTCGTTGCCCTTGACCGACACCTCGGCCACGGCCGCGCTGTAGCTGCCGTAGCCCATGAACTGCGCAATGCCGCGGAACACACCCGCGGGCAGTGGTCTGCCCCAGCCAGCCTTGTCGGCGGCCGCGTTCAGCACCCCCAGGTGCTTGGGGTGGTTGCCCATCAAGGAGCGGCGGAACTCCAGGGGGTCCCGACCTGCGGCCTTGGCCACCTCGTCGATGAAGCACTCCAGGTAGATGCCGTTCTGGTTGGTGTTGACGCCGCGCCAGGGCCCCACGGGCACCGAGGTGTTGCGCATGGCGTACTCGGTCATGAGGTGGGGAACCGTGTAACCCAGTTGCGCCTCGCCGGGTGCGGTGTAGTAGCCCTGCAACTGCCGCAGATCCCTGCCATTGATGATGTTGTGCGGGGCCAGCAGGGCGTTGATGGACTGCCCGCTCACCCGCAGGGCCAGGGCCTGCAGGTTACCCTTGTCGTCCAAGCCGGCTTGCAACCGGCACTGGCCGATGGGGCGGAAGTAGTCGTGCGACATGTCCTCCTCGCGGCTCCAGATCAGCTTGACTGGTGTGCCGGGAAACTGCCGGGCGATCAGGGTGGCCTGGCGTACATAGTCCTGCGTACCGCCGCGGCGGCCGAAGCCCCCGCCCAGCGGCGGGTTCCAGGCTTCGCACTTTTCCAGTGGCAGGCCAGAGGCGGCCGACAGCGCGGCCAGCGAGGCCTCCGCGTTCTGTGACGACACCCACACCTCGGCGCGATCGGCCGACACGCGGGCCGTGCAGTTCATGGGCTCCATGCAGGCGTGCGAGACGAAGGGGGTGGAGTACACCGCCTCGACCCGGCGCGCGGCCTTGGCGATCGCTTCTGGCGCGTTGCCGATGTTGAGGTCGGCAAACACCTCCTGGCTGGCTGTCAGACCGGCCTTCAGCCGCTCGGCAATGGCGGCGCTGGACTCCTTGGCGTTCGGGCCCTCGTCCCATACGATGGGCAGGTCCTGCAACGCCGCCTTGGCGCGCCACCAGCTGTCGGCCACCACGGCCACCGAAGCCTCGTCCACGCGCACCACGCCTTTGATGCCGCGGCGCGAGCGCACCTTGTCGGCGTCGAAGCTCACCAGCTTGCCGCCAAACACCGGGCTGTCGGTGATGGCCGCATACAGCATGCCGGGCAAGGCGGTGTCGATACCGTACTTGATCTGCCCAGTGACGCGCTCCGCGGTGTCCAGCCGCTTCATGGGCTTGCCCGCGATCTTCCAGTCCTTGGGCGACTTCAGGGTGATGGACTTGGGGTCAGGCGGCGTGAGCTTGGACGCTGCCGCGGCCACCTGGCCATAGCGCAGCTGCCGCCGGGTGGGGGTGTGCGTGATCACGCCCTTGTCCACGGCCAGCTCCGCCACGGGCACGGACCACTGGTTGGCCGCTGCCTGAAGCAGCATCAGCCGGGCTGCGGCGCCACCCTGGCGCACGTAGTCGTGAGACTCACGGATGCCGCGGCTGCCGCCCGTGGCCATGTTGCGCCACACGCGCTTGCGTGCCAGGTTCTGCCCCGGCGTGATGGGCTGCACTTTCACGCGCGCCCAATCGCACTCCAGTTCCTCAGCCACCAGCATGGCCAGGCCCGTGTGGGTGCCCTGGCCCATCTCGGCGCGCGCCACGCGCACCAGGCAGGTGTCATCGGGCTGGACGACCACCCAGGCGTTCACCTCGGCCGTTTCGGCGCCCGAAGACTGCGCCAGGGTCGGCAAGTGAAAACCCAGCGCCAGGCCCGAGGCCCCGACCCCGGAGGCGACAAGAAAACGCCGGCGTGTGGGGGTGAACGGTGCGGTGCTCATGCCTGGCCTCCTTCCTGGTGACCCTGCGCGTGGCAGCAGGCGGCAGCCGCGCCCTGCGCCACCATGTGGATCACCGAGCCCTTGGGCGCTGCGCCGGCGGCATGATGGATGGCCGCGCGGATGCGCACATAAGTGCCGCATCGGCAGAGATTGGTCATGGCCTCGTCGATGTCGGCATCGGTGGGCTTGGGCTTGCGCTCCAGCAGCGCCGCGGCCGTCAGGATCTGCCCGCTCTGGCAGTAGCCGCACTGCGGCACGTCGAGCTCCTTCCACGCACGCTGGACCTTGTGGTTGCCGTCGGTCGAAAGGCCTTCGATGGTGGTGATCTTGCGGCCCTGGGCCGCGACGGCCGGCAGCACGCAGGAGCGCATGGGCTGACCGTCCATCAGCACCGTGCAGGCACCGCACTGGGCGATGCCGCAGCCGAACTTGGTGCCGGTCATGCCCAGCTGCTCGCGGATGACCCACAGGAGCGGCATTTCCGGCTCCACGTCGACCGCGGAGGACTTGCCGTTGATTTGAAGCGTGATCACGTACGGGGCCCTTTCAATGGGATTGGCCTGCCCTGCCGGTGCAGGGTCTGATGGGACGGCGCCAGGTCGGCTGGCCGACTCCGGTACGGGAAGTTAGCGCTGAGTCGCGCGGCGCGCCATGATGGTTGTCCCGTATCGAGGGTTGTCGTTCCTTCAGGTGGACCGACGCGCCACGACCCAGTCCGCCCTGTGCGGGCCGTTCACTTGCGCACCGCTGGCACCTCGATGGGCAGGCCTTCGGCGCGCCACTTCAGGTACAGGCTGAGCTGGCGCATGCCCAGGTCCCCCCAGGGTGGGATGTCGGCCCGCACGCCAAAGAAGCAGCTGCGCAGCCGGCGCTCCAGCGAGCCGGGCTTCTGCCACTCCAGCCGGTACACGGGGTGGCCGTTGGGGTGGCCCTGGCTCAGCGCGTCGGTGTAAAGACGCTGGCCCCAGTGGCGGTCGTGGCAATGGCCGCAGGCCAGATTGAGCTGCCCTTGCCGGCGCGTGAAGAGCGCCTCACCGGCCCGCCAGTGAGGCTCCAGCGCGGGCGTCAGCGCGGTGCGCAGGGGCAGGCCGGCCGAGGCCTGTGTGACCAGCAGGGTCAGCCCGAGCAGGTCGTCGGACTCGTAGGCTGGCGGCGGCAGGGCCTGCCGCTCGGCGCGACAGTGCCGGATCTGGTCTTCCAGATTGAACAGACGGCCCGTCGCGGCATGCAGCTTGGGGAAGCTGGCGGCCACGCCCTGCATGCGCTGCGGCTCGGCATGGCAGTCCTGGCAGGACCGGCCGGGCCACTGGTGGCTGGCCGACCCGGCTGCTGACGCCGCAGAGGCCGCAGAGGCCGCAGGGGGACCTCGGTCCTGCCACAACTGGCGCCCGCGCTCGATCCACAGCTGGGCGGGGTTGGCTGCCGTGTCGGCCTGCAGAGCTTTGACGTCTCGACCGGCAAACTCGATGCCGCTGCGCAGCGCGTCCAGCGGGATGGCCCTCTCCCCCGCCCTGACGCTGCCCAAGCCGGCGCAGGCCACGCAGATGGCCATCGTGAACAGGGCGGCCCTGCCTGCCAGGGCCGCTATCTTGGCCTTGACCTCAGCCATGACCCTCACGACTCGAAGCCGGATCGCCCCGGCAGATGTGCTCGCGTGGGTGCCACGCCGGGTCACTCCACGGTCATCAACTGGGACAGCTCGCCCTGACTCCCGGCGTCGTCTTCCCACCGGATGTTCCAGCGGGCGGTCCTCGTGGCCCGCACGGTGAACTCGAAGAGCGGGTTGGCGGAGATGCCGGAGGAAGGCTCTGCGCGAAACACCTCTTGCCCTGCCACCTCGCAGCGCACCAGGCGGATGACGTTGCGGGCGATGAGCTTGCCGTCCATGTCCTGACGGTACCCTGTCTCCATGGGGTGCTGGATCAGCAAGCGCACGGTGATCACCTCGCCAGCGCGGATGCGCTCGGGGAAGATCAGCCGGGCTTGGTTCATGGTGGGAGGCGGTGGTCCAGGGGCTTCAGCCCATGTCCAGGCAGGCCGACTCGGTGACCACCACCTCGGTGGAGGCCAGCCGGAACGAGCCGTCGGACAGGCGCGCCAGGGCTGCAACGACCTGGGTGCCCGCCAGGCGCACGCGGGTGGCGAGCTCGGCCCGGCCGGACCAGGGCCCCAGGGTGAACACCGCCATGCGCGTGACCGGGTTGCGTGAGGACAGCAGGATGATCTGGCGCACGTGATCCTGCTCGGTCATGGGGCTGTCCACCAGCACCCGCAGGGGTACGAGGTGGCCGTTGTCGGCCAGGCTGGGGATCTCCAGGCGGATGCCCGCGGTGCTGACGGCCGCACCCCCCGTCAGAGGTGACACCATCTCCTGCAAGCTGAGCAGTCGCACGCCGCTGGCGGTCTGGGCGAAGGCGGGCGGGCTCGCAACTGCCAGGACCCCGAGGCCGGCCAGATGCCCCAGCAGCAGGCGGCGGTCATGTCCGGTGGTGTTCATGGACGGTGCGGGGTGTTGGGTGAGGGCAGCGATGGCAGGGGCGCGGGCGGTGACAGCGAAGCCCCCTCATGACCAACCAGAAGATAGCTGACGATGTCGGCCAGTGCCTGCTGCGTGAGTACGGGCTTTCCCTGGAGCGCGGGTGCCACATGCTGCAGACCGGCCGTGCTGCGGTAGGGGGGCATGATGGTCTGCGGATTGAATTGCCGGGCGTCGGCGATGCGGGCGCTCAACTCCTGCACCGTGTAGCGGCCCGCCAGGCCCCCCAATGGGGGGCCGATCTGCCCGCCCTGGGCGATGCCGGGCACCTCGTGGCACAAGATGCAGCCCGTTTCATGGCGCTGCAGCAGCCACCTGCGCCCTTGCTCGACGCTGCCCTGAACCTGCGCATCCGCCGGGGCTGCTTGAGCTGTGTGTCCCGCGCCAGAAAACACCCCCATCAGGGCCCCGGCGCACAGCCACGTGCTGGCCCAGGCGGGCAGGCCGCTGGCGGCCGTTGCATGGTGGTGGTGGCCGGCCGGATCCGGGTGCGGGCTCAAGTGACGCATGCCGGGATTCTGCTGAAGATCGGGGTCGGCCGGTGGGGCCTGCGGCGATCGCCCGCTGAACGATCCCTAGAATTGACGTTGACGTAAACGTCAATCACGACACGCCTCCTGCCCATCCGCAACCACCCTGAACGCAGCCCGCTCCCGGCTCAGGGTATGGTCACGCTGGAAGTTGCAGACGCGAGGTGTAACGCACATCGCAGGAGATGAGTGCATGCCGGTGCTGAGCTCGAAGATCAACCCCCGAAGCGAAGAGTTCAAGGCCAGCAGTGCCGCCATGCGGTCCATGGTGGACGACCTGCACACCCAACTGGACCGCTCCGCGCTGGGTGGAGGCGAGGCCGCGCGGGCCAAGCACACCGCCCGCGGCAAGCTCCTGCCGCGCGACCGCGTGGAGGGCCTGCTCGACCCCGGTACGCCCTTCCTGGAAGTGGGCGCGCTGGCCGGACTTGACATGTACGACAACGCGGCCCCGGGCGGCGGCATGATCGCCGGCATCGGCCGTGTCAGCGGCGTGGAGTGCGCCATCGTGTGCAACGACGCCACGGTCAAGGGCGGCACCTACTACCCCGTGACGGTCAAGAAGCACCTGCGCATGCAGGAGATCGCGCTGCAGAACCGCCTGCCCTGCATCTATCTGGTGGACTCCGGCGGCGCCAACCTGCCCAACCAGGACGAGGTCTTCCCGGACCGCGAGCACTTCGGCCGCATCTTCTACAACCAGGCCAACATGAGCGCCCAGGGCATCCCGC
>CAYSOD010000080.1:0-11268 GCA_964432385.1 uncultured Rubrivivax sp. | reverse complement strand
TGGAGCCTGGGCGAGATGCGCAAGATCAGCGAGGAGGGCGTGAAGTTCGCCTCGCCGGTCAACGGTGACAAGCTCTTCCTCACGCCCGAGGTGAGCATGCAGATCCAGACGGTGCTGAACTCCGACATCGTCATGCAGTTCGACGAGTGCACCCCCTACTTTCAAGGGGACAAAACCAAGGGCCACCTCACCACCGAGAAGGAAGCCCGCGCGTCGATGGAGTTGAGCCTGCGCTGGGCCAAACGCAGTCAGGCCGAATTCGCCCGCCTGGACAACCCCAACGCCCTGTTCGGCATCGTGCAGGGCGGCATGTTCGAGCACCTGCGCGAGGAGTCGCTGAACGCCCTGACCGAGCTGAACTTCCCCGGCTACGCCATCGGCGGCGTGAGCGTGGGCGAGCCCAAGGACGAGATGCTGCGCATCATGGCGCACACGCCGCATCGCCTGCCGGCGCACAAGCCGCGCTACCTCATGGGCGTGGGCACGCCCGAAGACTTGGTGGACGGCGTGGCCTGCGGCGTGGACATGTTCGACTGCGTCATGCCCACCCGCAACGCCCGCAACGGGCACCTGTTCACCCGCTTCGGCGACCTGAAGATCCGCAACGCCCGCCACAAGAGCGACGCGCGCCCGCTGGACCCCACTTGCGCCTGCTACGCCTGCAAGGGTTCCACCCGCGCTGACGGTTCGGTGACCGGTGGCTTCAGCCGCGCCTACCTGCACCACCTGGACCGCTGCGGCGAGATGCTCGGCCCCATGCTGGCCAGCATCCACAACCTGCACTACTACGTGAACCTGATGAGCGAGGTGCGGCAGGCGCTGGACGAGGGCCGCTTCGAAGCCTTCCGGCAACAGTTCAAGGAAGATCGGGTGCGCGGGGTGGGTTGAGCCGGGCTGGGCTTTCCAGCTGCCTTGGCGTTGTGGGCGCGCCGTGCGGCTCTGCCGCTGCGCGGGGATATCTCACAGGCGCTCAGTCCGCCTTCTGCTCCAGCACCCAGCCGCCGCCGTCGAACTGCTTGAGCGCCTCGTGCAGCCAGGGCAGCAGGGTGTTGAGCTCGGCGTGCAGGGTGTGCGGCGGGTTGATGATGAAAACGCCGCTGCCGGCCATGCCGAAGCCCCGCGCGTCGAAGGGCTGCACCGTCAGGCGGGCATGCACCCAGCGCTTGGGCGCCAGCGCCTTCAGCCGCTTGGGCAGTTGCACGGCCGGCAGCTTGCCCACCAGCGGGTACCAGACCATGAAGGTGCCCTCGGCAAAGCGCTGCATGCCATCGCGCAGCGCCGTGACCACGCGGCTGTAATCGCGGTCGAGCTCGTAGCTCGGGTCCATCAGCACCACGCCGCGCCGCGTGGGCGGCGGCAGGCGCGACTTCAGGCCCTCGAAGCCGTCGCTCATCTTCACTTCCACGCCCGGCTCCTCGGCCAGGTAGGAGGCCAGCACCCGGTAGTCGGTGGGGTGCATCTCAAAGAGGCGCAACTGGTCTTGCTCGCGGCACAGCGCGTTGGCAATCGCCGGTGAGCCGGGGTACTGCTTGAGCGTGCTGCCGCCGTTGAACTGGCGGATCAGGTCCAGGTAGTCGGCCACGGGCGCGGGCACGTCCGTGCGGCCCCACAGCCGACCCACGCCTTGCGTGTACTCGCCATTCTTCTTGGCGTAGGTGCTGTGCAGCGAATAGCCGCCCGCGCCGGCGTGCGTGTCCACGAAGCGCCAGCCCTTGTCCTTGAGGTTCATGTAGCGCAGCACGAGCATCAGAGCGATGTGCTTGAGCACATCGCCGTGGTTGCCGGCGTGGAACGCGTGACGGTAGGCGAGCATGGGGGGTGGACTGTACGCGCTGGCGCGGGGCCCGAGAATGCGGAGATTCGTACCCCCTTCGCGGCCGCTTGCGGCCTTGCACACGCTCCATGCCCACCCTCTTCGACCCCATTCGCCTGGGCGACATTGACCTGGCCAGCCGCATCGTGATGGCGCCGCTGACCCGTAACCGCGCCCCGGGCGGCGTGCCCAACGCCCTCATGGCCACCTACTACGGCCAGCGCGCCGACCCGGCCACGGGCGCCGGGCTGCTGATCAGCGAGGCCGCGCAGATCAGCCCGCAGGCGCAGGGCTATGGCGACACGCCTGGGATCTACAGTCGGGCGCAGGTGGACGGTTGGCGTCTGGTCACCGATGCGGTGCACGCGCGCGGCGGACGCATCGTTTGCCAGCTCTGGCACGTGGGGCGCATCTCTCACACCAGCCTGCAACCGGGCGGCGGGGCACCGGTGTCCTCCACAGCTCGGCCGGCCCAGGTGCGCACCTGGATCGCGGGCGAGCTCCACCCCTGCTCTGCGCCGCGCGCGCTGCGCACCGAGGAGGTTCACGCCCTGGTGGCCGACTACGCCCATGCGGCGCGCTGCGCGATCGACGCCGGCTTTGACGGCGTGGAGATCCACGCTGCCAACGGCTACCTGCTGGACCAGTTTCTGCGCGACAACCTGAACGACCGCACCGACGAATGGGGTGGCTCGCTGGAGAACCGCACCCGGCTGCTCACCGAGGTGGTGGTGGCCGTGGCGTCGGAGGCGGGCGCTGGTCGCACAGGGGTACGCCTTTCACCCGTGAGCCCGGTCAATGATTCGGGCCAGGACCGGGATCCGCAGGCGACCTACGGCCGCGTGGTGGAGCGTGTGGTGCAGCGCTTGGCCCCGCATCGACTGGCCTTCCTTCATGTGGTGGAGGGCCAGACGGGTGGCGCGCGCGACATCGCGCCTTTTGACTACGCGGCGCTGCGCAGCGCCTTTGGCGGCCCCTGGATGGTCAACAACGGGTACGACCGTGCCATGGCCCTGCAGGCCGTGGCCAGCGGCGCAGCGGACCTGGTCGCCTTCGGCAAGCCTTTCATCGGCAACCCGGACCTCGGACGCCGGCTGCGCGAAGACCTGCCCTGGGCGCCATCGGACCGTAAGACTTACTACGGCGGCGGCGCGGCCGGTTACACCGACTACGCCGAGTTCGGCGCTCCGAGCGGGGTCAGTGGGCATGGTGGCGAGGGTGGCCTGGGTGGTCAGCGGGATGGCCCTGGCCTGGATCGGACCGCCACCGCCACCCCTGCGGCTTGATCTCGCGACCCGCGTTCCTCAGCCGCGCCGCCCTGGCGCGCGGCGCCTGGGTGCTGGCCACCTTGCTTCTGGCCTGGGCGGCGGCGCTGGCCTGCGAGGCCCTGCGCACCCCGCTGCCCTGGATGATCGGCCCCCTGATCGTGACCTCGCTGGCTGCCCTGGCGGGCGCGCCGGTGCGCTCGCTGCCCGCGTTGCGCAATGCGGGGCAGTGGACGATCGGCATGGCCCTGGGCCTGTACTTCACCCCCCAGGTGGTGGCCCTGCTGCCCGGGTTGGCGCATGTGATCGCGCTGGCCGTGGCCTGGGCGCTGCTGATCGGCTACGGTTTTTACCGCTGGCTGTGGTGGGCCCAGGGCGCGCAGCCGGGCATGAAGCGCGAGACCGCGTTCTTTGCCGCGTCCATCGGCGGGGCCTCTGAGATGGCGCTGATGGCCGACCGCCGCGGCGGCCGCGTGGATCTGGTGGCGGCTTGCCATTCCCTGCGCCTGATGCTGGTGGTGATGACGATTCCTTTCGCCCTGCAATGGTCGGGCGTACATGGCACCGATCTGAGCCTGCCCGGGCCGCGGGAGTTCCACCTGCTCGGCCTGCTGCAGTTGACCGCCCTGACGTCCATCGGCATCGCCGTCGTCGGCTGGCTGGGTGGTCCCAACCCCTGGGTGCTGGGGTCCCTGCTCGTATCCATCCTGCTGACGGCCTCGAACCTGGAGTTCACGGCCATGCCCAGGCCCTTGTCCAGCGCCGGTCAGCTCTTCATCGGCGTGGCGCTTGGCGTGCGCTTCACGCCGGACTTCGTGCGCGCGGCGCCGCGCTGGCTGGGGGCCGTGGCGTTGGGCACGGTGGGCATGATCCTGGCCTCGGCCCTGTTCGCCTGGGCACTGGCTGCGCTCACCGGTCAAAACCCTGCCACGCTGGTGCTGGGCACCTCGCCTGGCGGCATCGCCGAGATGTGCATCACCGCCAAGGTGCTGCAGCTGGGCGTGCCCACCGTCACGGCGCTGCACGTCATCCGTTTTGTCGTCGTGCTCATGGCCACCGAGCGCCTGTGGCGGTGGGAAGCCCGGCGTGTGGGCCTGGCGCCTTCGGGTTGAGCCTCGTCTTGGGGCGTGGCGCAACGGGGCCCTGCTGTTTGGCTGCTGGGTGCCATGCGTGCCTTTGTGGCTTCAGCCCCGCCTTGCCCGGGCGCGGAACAGCTCCCGCAGGTTGACCTCCCGCGGGCCCGCTTCCACACGGAGGGTGTCGCCCGCCTGCACCATCCCGGGTTCGATCACGGCCAGGTAGGCGCCGCAGTAGCCGCTCTGATTCATGAGCTTGGCGGCTTGCGCGAACCCCATGGCCGCGCTGAACTTGCTGCAGGGCATGCGCGGCTCGCTCACGGCCAGCACGCAGCCCGGCAGCACGAGCCGGTCGCCAATCCACAGGTGGGCCTCGTCCAGGCCCTGCACCGTCAGGTTCTCGCCCACCGAGCCTGGGGGCAGGGGTTCGTCCCACAGCGACACGCGGGCCTGGGCGCGCACGGTTTGCCAGAAGGCGTAGTGGCCCGCGCTGTAGGCGTACACCGCTTTGGGCAGGCCGCCGTGCAGGCGCCGGTCGGCCTGCTCGTCGCCCGCCAGGCCCAGCGGCCCGACGGCCACCGGGCCGGACTGCGGCCGCTTGGCGATGGCTGTCATGACGCGGCGGCCGCGCAGATCCTGCGGCGTGGCGTGCGCGGTATTGACGCTCAAAACCTTCATGACGCGGCCGGCCGCCAGGGTAGGGGCCGCCGTACCAGGCTCATGACAATATGCGTTTTGTGCATGGTTTCTTTGATCCCGCGAGTTACCGGGTGGTTACATTGCGCCGACAATCCGGTCCCCGTTTGATCCGCGGTCGTTCCCAGATGCTGGGCAGGCGGTCTCGGGCGAGTTCCCAGGTGCGGCGGCTTCACGCCACCAGGAAACTGGCCCGAAACCGAATTTCCAACCTCCTGAAGTCTCTCCCATGAACCACCCGATGATGTCAGGGTTGCGCCTGAACGCTCCTGCTTTTGTGAAACACGCCCGGCTCACCGCCTGGGTGGCCGAGATCGCCGCACTGACGCAGGCGGCCGATGTCGTCTGGTGCGACGGCAGCCCCGAAGAGTACGAGCGCCTGTGCGATCAACTGGTGGCCGCCGGCACCATGCGCCGGCTGAACCCGGCCAAGCGCCCCAACAGCTTCCTCGCCTGGAGCGACCCGAGCGACGTGGCCCGCGTGGAAGACCGTACCTTCATCTGCAGCCAGCGCCAGGAAGACGCCGGCCCCACCAACAACTGGATGGACCCGGCGCAGATGCGCGCCCTGCTGCAGACCAGCGACCAGGCCTTGTTCAAGGGCGCCATGCAGGGCCGCACCCTGTACGTGGTGCCGTTCTCCATGGGGCCGCTGGGCTCGCACATCTCGCACATCGGCGTGGAGCTGACCGACAGCCCGTACGTGGTCATCAGCATGCGCACCATGACGCGCATGGGCCGTGCGGTGTATGACCTGCTGGGCGAGGACGGCGCCTTCGTGCCCTGCGTGCACACCGTGGGCGCACCCCTGCAGCCGGGGCAGCAGGACGTGACCTGGCCCTGCAACAAGACCAAGTACATCGTCCACTTCCCCGAGACGCGCGAGATCTGGAGCTACGGCTCCGGCTACGGCGGCAATGCGCTGCTGGGCAAGAAGTGCTTTGCGCTGCGCATCGCCTCCACCATGGGGCGCGAGCAGGGCTGGCTGGCCGAGCACATGCTGGTGCTGGGCGTCACCTCGCCTGCCGGCAAGAAGTACCACGTGGCCGCTGCCTTTCCGAGCGCTTGCGGTAAGACCAACTTCGCCATGCTGGTGCCCCCGGCCGGTTTCGAGGGCTGGAAGGTCACGACCATCGGCGACGACATCGCCTGGATCAAGCCGGGTGCGGACGGCCGCCTGCACGCCATCAACCCCGAAGCCGGTTACTTTGGCGTCGCCCCTGGCACCAACGACAAGACCAACCCCAACTGCATGGCCTCGCTGCAGCGTGATGTGGTCTTCACCAACGTCGCACTCACCGATGACGGTGACGTGTGGTGGGAAGGCATGACCGACGAGCTGCCGGCGCACCTGACCGACTGGCAGGGACGCGACTGGACGCCCGAGATCGCCCGCGCCCAAGGCGAGAACGGCAAGCTGCGACCGGCCGCCCACCCCAACGCCCGTTTCACGGTGGCCTCCACCTTCAACCCGGTGCTGGACCCGGAATGGGACTCCACCACGGGCGTGGCGATCGACGCTTTCATCTTCGGTGGCCGACGCTCCACCACCGTGCCGTTGGTGACCGAGGCGCGCGACTGGGTGGAGGGCGTCTACATGGCCGCCACCATGGGCAGCGAGACCACGGCCGCGGCCGCCGGTGCGCAGGGCGTGGTGCGGCGCGACCCCTTTGCCATGCTGCCCTTCTGTGGCTACAACATGGCTGAGCACTTCGGCCACTGGCTGCACCTGGGCGACAAGCTCAACGGCCACGGCGTGAAGCTGCCCAAGATCTTCTGCGTCAACTGGTTCCGCAAGGGCGCAGACGGCAAGTTCGTCTGGCCCGGCTACGGCGAGAACATGCGGGTGCTGGCCTGGATGCTGGGCCGCATTGACAGTACGGCCGGCGGGGTGGAGCACGCCATCGGCACCAGCCCCCGCTACGAGGACCTGCATTGGGGCGGCATGGCCTTCACGCGCGAGCAGTTCGACAGCGTGATCGGCATCGAGCCTGCGGCCTGGCAGCAGGAGTTGTCGTCGCACCAGGAGCTGTTCACCCAGCTGGCCCACGGCCTGCCGCCAGAGTTGCCGGCCACCAAAGCCCGCATCGAGCAACGGCTGGCGGCCTGAGTCACTGGGCGAAGCCCGGATGAAGGTCGGGCGCTGTCAGGCGCCCGCGCCACACCGGGCATGATGCCGGGGTGAAGCTCCAGATCCTGTCCGACCTGCACCTCGAGACTGAGGTGTTCGACCCCCGCCCCCTCCCGGGGGCCGAGTTGCTCGTGCTGGCCGGCGACATCGACACCACCTGGGCCGGCTTGCGGCGCTTTGCCGGCTGGCCGGTGCCGGTGCTGATGGTGGCGGGCAACCACGAGTTCGACGGGCGCGACCTGCTGCGCTCCTGGGAGCCGCTGCGCCAGGCCTGCACGCGGGCCGGCATCCAGTTGCTGCAGCACGAGGAAGCCCTCTTCACCGACGCGCAGGGGCGCCGCGTGCGCTTTCTCGGGGCTACCCGGTGGAGCGACTTCGATCTTTTTGGTGAGCAGGCGCGGCCCAAGGCGCAGAAGGCGGCGAGCTACTACCTGAAGAAGATGGCCGCCAGCCTGGACGGCTGTCCGCTGGACCCCGAACTGCTGCGCCGCCAAGGGCAGGCCTGCCGCGCCTGGCTGGAGCGCGCGCTGTCATGGGCCCCAGCGCCCCAGGCCGACGCCACCGTCGTCATCACGCACTTCGCGCCCAGTGTGCGCAGCGCCGACCCCCGCTACGGGCGCCAACCCGGCACGGCCAGCTTCTGCAATGCCGATGACGATCTGATCCCGCGTGCGGACCTGTGGATCCACGGCCATCTGCACTGCCGGCACGACTACCGTATCGAGCGGCCGGGCCGCCACCCGGCGCGGGTGGTGTGCCAGGCCCGCGGCCTGGTCAAGAAGGGCGAGGCCCGCGGGTTCAACCCTGACCTGCTCTTCGAGGTGTAGGCCACGGCGCGCGGGCAGCCTGTGCTGTGTCGTTCCCCCTTGACCCCAAACAAGGTGGGCGTCCGGCTTGGCGGGATACTGGCGTGGGGTTGTGTGCAGCGCGCCCTGCGGCCAGCCCGGCGCCCGGCCGATGCCCCGCACCCTCAGCAGGAGACGAACCCGATGAAGATTCTTGTGGCCGTGGATGGCAGCCCTTTCACCAAACGCATGCTGGGTTACCTCGCCGCCCACGACGAGTGGCTGGGAGGCGCGCACCAGTACACCGTGCTGCACTCCGTGCCGGCCGTGCCGCCACGAGCCGCGGCGGTGATCGACAAGGCCACGCTCAAGGCCTATTACGACGAGGAAGCCGAGAAGGTGCTCAAGCCCATCCGCACCTTCTTCGGCAAGAAGCGGGACCTTCGAGTGGACTTCGCCATCAAGTCGGGCCCGGCGGCGGACAACATCGTATCGGTGGCCGCCAAAGGCGACTTCGACATGATCATCATGGGCTCGCATGGCCACAGCACCCTGGGCAACCTGGTGATGGGCTCGGTGGCCACCAAGGTGCTGGCGCACTGCAAGACGCCCGTGCTTCTCGTGCGCTGAACGCGCGCGGACGGGAAGGGTGGAGCCTCGCTGCGCAGCGTGCCGCTGGGGTGCGAGCTCAGCTTGGCCGGGTGACGATGCCGCTGAAACAGGTGCCCAGCACCCACTCGACGATCTGCTCGTCACTGTGACGGCCTGACGCCTTGAGCACGCCGGGTACGGGGTCGCAGGCTCGGGCAAAGAGGGTGTAGAGCACCAACTCTGGGGGCAGCGAGCGGTCCAGATCGCCGTCGGCCTGGGCTTGCACGATCCACTCCCCGAGACGGTCGCTCACCTGCATGAGCAGCTCGAGGTAGGTCTTGTGCCCCAGCAGTTCCGCGCGCAGGCTCGAGTTCTGCGAGGGCAACAAGGGCATCTCACCAGCCAGCTGCACCCGCAGCGCCCAGCGCGTGACCTCGCGCAGCCGCTCCATCGCGGCCGCTGCTCGCGCAGCCTGCTGTTCCAGCACCTCCATGGTGCGCTCCAGCACACGAACCATGGCCGCGGCGGCCAGGGCCTCCTTGGAGGCAAAGTGCTTGTACAGGCTGGCTTTGGCAATGCCGACGTCGGCGGCCACTTCATCCACCGTCATCTGCTCGAAGCCTTTTTCGGCGAGCAGCCGGTTGACCGACGAGACGATCGCGTCTTCGCGAACCCTCAGGACCTGATCGCGAAAGGAGCCTCTTGCCATGCGGCGGATTCTAGGCCGCCGGGCCTGACGCGAGACTCTGGGGTTTCTTGTTGAACTGAGCGGTCACCCACGTCATGCCACCCGAGCAATGTGCTCGTAGCGCCCCGTGCCACCGAGGGCTCAGAGCCCGGGCCCAGGCCGCTGCGAAGCCAGCTGCAACCACCAGGCCGCAGGCTCACCCGTTACCGTGGCCGAACCCGAGGCCGCCGCAGGTGCGGCCTCGATCGACAGATCCAGCGCAAAGGCGGTGCCGTAGTCTGCGAAATCGGGGGTCGCGGGTGCCGACTCCGGGCGCAGACGCTCGAGGAGGCGGGCGGCGATCGTCGTGGGCTTCATGGTGTTCTCCCTGCCATCAAAGGCTGATCTCATCGTGGCATGGTCGCTCAGCAGTGATGACAGGAATTTGACGCTTCTGGTGTGGCAGATCACCAGATCGACCGCCTTGTCGCATTCACGCAACGCGCCTGCGGCCCGCGGGTGGCGGGCCTAGTCGGGAGCGTCGGCGTGCATCGCGTCCGGATCCTGTGCGCGGGCGGGACACGGGGCGTGACACGTCGGCCAGCAGCAGCACGCTGCGCACCAGGTCCTCCACGGCTTCGGCCAGGGAGGCGGGCGGCTCCAGGGTCTCGATGACGGCCAGCAGCTCGTCGGCGTCCTCGAGGTCGTCAGGGTCGAACGCGGCGTAGAGCACCGCCAGGGGCTCCAGCAGCCCGGGGTGGCCCATCGCCATCAGGCCCTCGAAGTGATCCATCGCGGCGGCAAAGCCGGCCACCCAGGGCAAGGTGAGGTCCGTGGGCGCGAGGCTCTCGTCGTCGACCTCGAAGACCCAGGGGTCGAACCACTGGCGGTGCGCGATGGCCCGGTCGAGCTCGCCGTGGCGCCGCTGGGCGAGCGCGGCCAGCCGTTCGCCCTGCGGCCCTGGCGGAAGGGCGCGCCCTTCCACGTCACCCACCCAGCGCAGCCATAACGGCGCGGGCACGGGTTGGGGTTGCAGCAGTACACCGCACAGGTAGCCGTCCAGGGCGCTGATGTCCAGGGGCTCCAGGGGCGCCGGTACGGCCTCCAGCAGGCCCTCGAGTTCGCGGAGCTCGGCGTCGGTAAGGGCGGTGTCGTGGTGCATGGTGACATTGTCGATGGGTCGCCATCGACCCATGTGAACGCGCAGACCCTGCCTGGCCCCGTTCTCCGATGGCCCAGCCTGTCGCAGCGAGGCTCGACTTGTCTAGACTCCAGCCTCCCGAATCGCTGAATCCCAGCGTCACACCACCGATCACACAGGAGACCGCCATGGGCGCCCCTCAACCCTTCACCTCCCAGGCCGACATCGGCCACTGGATTGCCGGCGCGCGTTCTGCAGGCGCGGCCGGGCCGGGGGGGCGTTCGCAAACCGTGTGGAACCCGGCCACTGGCCAGGCGGCTCGGCGTGTGCTGCTGGGCAGCGACGCCGACGTGACGGCCGCCGTTGCCGCAGCCAAGGCGGCTCAGCCGGCCTGGGCTGACACGCCGCCCATCCGTCGCGCGCGCGTGATCAATGCCTTCCTCGCACTGCTGAACCAACATCGCGACGAGCTCGCCGCCATGATCACGGCCGAGCACGGCAAGGTCTTCACCGATGCGCAGGGCGAGGTCATGCGCGGCATCGACATCGTAGAGTTCGCCTGCGGCATCCCGCAGCTGCTCAAGGGCGACTACACCGACCAGGTCTCCACGGGCATCGACAACTGGACACTGCGCCAGCCCCTGGGCGTGGTGGCGGGCATCACCCCCTTCAACTTCCCCTGCATGGTGCCGTGCTGGATGTTTCCGGTGGCGCTGGCCTGCGGCAACGCCTTCATCCTCAAGCCCAGCGAGCGCGACCCCAGCCCCGCCCTCTTCATGGCCGAGCTGCTCAAGCAAGCCGGCCTGCCTGACGGCGTGTTCAACGTGGTGCAGGGCGACAAGGTGGTGGTGGACGCGCTGCTGACCCATCCGGACGTCAAAGCCGTGTCCTTCGTGGGATCCACGCCCATTGCCCAGTACATCTACGAGACCGGCGCGCACCACGGCAAGCGCGTGCAGGCCCTGGGCGGCGCGAAGAACCACATGGTGGTGATGCCCGATGCCGACCTGGACCAGGCGGTGGACGCGCTCATCGGCGCGGGTTACGGCTCGGCCGGCGAGCGCTGCATGGCCATCAGCGTGGCCGTGTTGGTGGGCGATGTG
>CAYSOD010000079.1:0-11345 GCA_964432385.1 uncultured Rubrivivax sp. | reverse complement strand
GGGGACTTCCGTGACTGGGGCCGCGATGACTGGATCAAGGCGGTGGATGCCAACATGCTCACCCCCATCGAGCTCATCAAGGCCACGGTGGACGGCATGGCCGAGCGCGGCTTCGGCCGCATCGTCAACATCACCTCGGGTGCGGTGAAGGCGCCCATCGACATCCTGGGCCTGAGCAACGGCGCGCGATCCGGCCTGACGGGCTTTGTGGCCGGGCTGGCCCGCCAGAAGCGCCTGGCCAGCGCCAACGTCACCATCAACAACCTGCTGCCGGGCTACTTCGACACCGACCGCGTACGCACCACCTCGGCGGCACTGGCGGCCAAGACGGGCAAGACCACGCAGGAAGTGATCGACGCCCGCCGCATCGCCATCCCGGCGCAGCGCCTGGGTACCTCGGACGAATTCGGCCGCACCTGCGCCTTCCTGTGCAGCGCGCACGCCGGCTACATCACGGGCCAGAACCTGCTGACCGACGGCGGCTCCTTCCCCGGAACCTTCTGACTGCCGGCGCTCTCTGGCTGGCATCACCCGGGACGACTTCGGAGCTTCAGCGGCTGAAGACCACGGGCGCCGAGGTCTCGCCCGGCGCCACCCAGACCTGGCGCGGACGGTAGGACACCACCAGCACGCGCCCGAAGGCCGGGGGCATCGTGACCTGGAGTCCGGTGATCTCCTTGGAAGCGACGGCTTCGCTGCGGACCTCCACCGGTTCCGGGTGCGCGTGGGCGCCGGGGTCGGCCAGCAGCTGCATGGCGCGCGCCTGCAGCAGCGCGCTCACGCGCTCGGCGGACGGCCAATTCCAGCGCCCCATCCGCAAGGCGGCCTGGCCTTCGGGTTGGAGCCGCAGGCCCTGCACCCACAGGCTGTAGGTGCGCGACAGCACCACGGACAAGGCCTCCCGGCTCCAGGGCGCATGCTGCAGCACGAAAGCCTTCAGGGGCTGCTGCGGCGCCAGGCTCTGGTGCAGGGCGCCCAGCAGTTCCAGTTGCAGCGTGAGCTGCACGTGCAGGCCGTCGCGCAGCACCAAGGTCAGGCGATTGGCCTGCAATTCATGGGCCTGCACAGGTGGGCCGGCCCACCCTGATGCAGCCACCGCGGCCCCGGCCAGGGCATGCAAGGCTCGCCGGCGGCTGAGGCCAGCAGGTCGCCCAGAGCAAGGTGAGCCCTGCGGCAGCCGTGCTGTCATCGCCAGACCGCTCCTACCGGCAGTAGGCCAGCGTGGGCTGCGAGGCGGTGCCGCCTGCGTTCAGGAACTGAAAGTTCCAGCAGGCGGTCTTGCCCTTGTTGCCGTTCTGCGCCAGCAGGGTCGACAGCTCCGTCCCCGTGACGGGCTTGTAGCGAATGCGGTAGGTGCCTGGGGCGTTCACATAGCTGTCGCTGCCCGTCTCGTTGGTGGTGAATGTGCGAGCCGAGCTGAACTCCAGCACCTGGTAGCCGTCGGCCGGGTCGGTCTTGAGCGTCATGCCCGAGACCTGGAAGGGCTGCACTGGGGGCTGGCGCAGCGGCGAGTACTTCGCGCTCTGGCCCGCCAGATCGGGGCTGGGCGTGCCGCGAAAGCAGGACAGCACGTAGGGTGAGGCCTCGGTGACGTGGTACTTGTAGCCCGCGGGACCGTTGGACACGGTCTGGGTGTTGCCACCGCACACGTTGTCGCGCGCCGCGATCTGCCCGTCGGCATCGCGAAAGCCGTAGATCGCAAAGCCGTCCAGCGCCCAGCCGATGGGGTGGGTGTCCCAGTAGTTGGACGCTTTGCCGGCCATCAGGCACACGGGTGCGGCGTGATAGTGGTAATCGTCGGCGCGGCCGGCGTGGCCGTTGCACACGTCCAGTTCGCCCAGCACCTTGGTGTCCCCGTTCTGGCAGCCGCCTTGCTTGCAGGGGTTGAAGATGGGTACGCCGTTGATGGCCACGCCGATGGGCCCGTCCACGGCCGTGGTGGTCGTGGCGGCGATGGCGGGGTTCAGCGGGATCTTCCAGCCGCGTGAGCCGTAGAAGTTCTGCTCCAGCGGCACCTGCAGGTTGGTGGCGGTGATGCCGTCCATCATGGTGTGGCTGGGCAGCCCACCAGAGCCCACGTAGGCATAAGTGCCGTCACAGCTGACCGAGGCCCGCCCGCTCGTGGAGGCGGACAGCGAGTTGCGCACGTTCTGGCAGTTGGTGGCGTAACCGGGCGAACTGGCCGTGCGGGTGTAGGTCAGGTTCAGCGTGGCGCTGCCCAGGGTCAGGCTGGACATGGCGCTCAGCAGGTCGTCGCCCGTGACTTGCGCAGCCGGCTTGGAGAGCGTGGGCGAGCCTGACAGCGCGTAGACGGTGAAGGTGTAGGTCTTCAGGCCAGTGCCTTGGGAGCAAGGCGGTTGGTAGGCCGCCATGGGCCCGTCGCTGCCCACGCCGCGCAGCCCCACGCCGTAGCTGTCCCGCGCCAGGGCCGTGGTGTCGGCGGGAATGCTCCACAACACCCAATTGAACTTGGTCGTGCCGTCGCCGGGCAGGGTCTTCAGCAGGACGGCGAACTCCTTGGTGCCCGCGGGCGGGTTGGCCCAGCTCAAGGCTGGCGAGGCGCCGGTGCCATCACAACTGTGATCTGCGGACATGGCCGAACCCTCGGCGCCTGCTGCGCTGCTGAGGGTGAAAGCGGTGCCGGTGCCGCTGCTCGAGCCGCCTGATGTTCCGCCAGTCGTTCCTCCCGCGGATCCGCCCGTACCTCCCCCCGTGGAGCCGCCTGCAATGGGGGCGCTCTCTGCCGCACCACCCCCGCCACCGCACCCGGTGAGGAGCCCCGGCGCCACGCAGATCACGGTGGCTATCGTCGTGAGAAGGGTCGTGAGAAGGGGGCCTCTGAGGGGGCGTGAAGGCGCGGCAGGCCGGCCGGCGGTGGGTCTCATGGGCGGGCTCTCTGGAAGCAGCGGTGTAGAGGGCAGTTCGCGCAGACGAGAGGTGTCTCGGCTCGTGCAGTCATCTCAGGGCGGCACGTGCCATGCCAGGGCCAGACCGCAGGCCACTGGGCGAGGCGGTCGCCGCCGGCGGCGTGCCCACTGTCCAGGTGTCGTCCACCTGCGCGTTGCGGCGCGTGGCCGTCTCATTGGCGGGCAGCCAGGACCTCACGTACTCGGATCGCACGCCGCCTGGCCCCACCGTCACGCGCAGGTGCCCGGAGCTGCTGAGGATGGTGCCCGTCTGGTAGCGGTAGGCCACCGCCAGGTTGGGCCCGCTGAACGAGTTGCGTGCGCTGGGCTGCGGCACCAGTTGGTAGACGATGCCGTCCAAGCTCTGCTTGGCATACAGGTGGTCATGGCCGTGGAACACGGCCGTGACCTTGTGCTGCAGCAGCAGCGCATGCACGGGCAACCCCCAGCCGGGGCGTTTGGCGTCGAAGGCGTAGCTGCCATCGGCATCGCGCCCGCCCCATTCGAAGAAGGGTGCGGCTTCGATGCCGCCGCGCATCTGTCCGTCCAGCCCACCCACCAGGTTGTGCAGGAACACGAACTTCCAGGTGGCCTTGCTGGCGGCCAGTGTCGCGGCCAGCCAACGGTACTGACGCTCGCCGAGGGTCAGATTCCAGCCATCCTTGCTGGCTTGGGCGGGGCTGTTCCAGTACGGGTCCAGCACGATGAACTGCGCGTCACCCCAGGTCCAGGCATACCAGGAGGCGCGTTCGCCCACGAAGGGTTCGCTGACCGTGTCGGCGCTGTAGAAGGCGTTCGCCGCAGGGTTGAGGAAGTAACGCTTTCGCGCCGTGCTGGCCCAAACAGGCAGCGACTGCGCCGTGCCGTTGGTCAGCCAGCCCAGCTCGCCTTCGTGATTGCCGTTCACCAGGAACAAAGGCACCGAGGCGCTGAAGGCGCCGAAGTTGCCGCGCTCGTAGGCGTAGCGCACATTGACCACCGCCTGGCTGCTGGCCGACTGCAACACGCTGCTCAAGGGCTGTGAGTGCTTCTCGGTCATGAAGGTGTCGCCGAGGTCGATGTGAAAGTCTGCGGCGTCGGCCGCCACGTTGGCCAGGGTGCGGCGGTAGATGTCGAGATCGCTGTTCTCGTCCAGGTGCGAGTCGGCCTGCAAGGTGAAGCTGAACGTGCCACCTGGCCGTGCGGCCGTGCGAAAACTGGCCTCCGGGGTCACCGCCGCCACCCCGGCGCCTGGTGCCAGGTAGTGCAACCGGTAGTGGTAACGGCTTCCCGCGCTCAGACCATCCAGGGTGACGGTGGCGGGCTCACCGGCGCTCAGGGTGACCACCGCCGACTGGCGCGTGGTGCTGCCTGGACTGCTGCCCCAGGAGACGTGGAAGCTGCCTGACTGGTCGTTGGACAGCACGCTGAGTTGAATAGACCGATCCGTCGGGGCGCCCAGCAACAGGTTGCCGCGAAAGGCTTCGGAGGCGGTGGTGCTGCTGGGTGGTGTGACGGGGGTGGTGGACGCTGGCGGCGCAGGGGTGGCCGCTGCGGGGGTGCCTGAGCCGCCCGACCCACCGCCGCCGCAGGCGCTCAACAGGAGCAGCAGCAGCGTCGAGAAGAGCACCTGGCCGGAAGCAGCCTGCCCCTTTGGGGGGCAGTGGACTGCGCCATGCACGTCTTGCGAACGCTGCCACGTTGACGCGCGGGGCATCGCATCCTGGGCCATCAAGCGGGCCTCCTGATGCGCGGGGTGGTTGAGCGCAAGCCCTGGGCGGTCCTGCCGGCAGCAGACGGCTTGGCCGCGGGCGCGGCGATGGTGTAGCTGTGCGCCACGCTGCCATGCACCTTGCCCGGCCCTTCGTCGGCCGGCAGCAGGCTGCGCACGTACTCCACCTTGACCTCGCCCGGGGAGACGCTGACGCGCGCGTAGCCGGAGTTGGGCAGCTTGTCACCCGGCAGGTGGAGCTGGTAGGCGTCGGCGTAGTTCAGGGCGTAGAAGGGGTCGGCCGGTTGGGGCAGGGTCTGGTAGACGACACCATCGAGTTGCTGCTTCACCCACACGTGGTCGTGGCCCTGGAAGAAGATGGTCACGCGGTTGGCCACCATCAATTGGTGGATGGGCGAAGCCCAGCCCGGCCGCTGCTGCGCAAAGCCAGGCGTGCCGTTGGCATTGAGCCCTCCCCATTCGAACTGACCGGCCAGTTCAATACCGCCTCTGCCGGTGCCCATCACGTGGTGCGCGAAAACGAACTTGTACTTGGCGGTGCTGCGCTCCAGCGTGGCCTTGAGCCACTGGTACTGGGCGTCGCCGTGAGTCACTTCCCACACACTGGCGCGCTTGGCGGCGCTGCCGAAGGCGTTGTCCACCGGCACGGGTGAGGACCAGTAGGGGTCGATCACCACGAACAGGGCGTCGCCCCAGGTCCAGGCGAAGTGGTTGCGAAGCAGGCCGATGTAGGGCACGACCTCCGGGTTCCCGCTGTAGAACCCATCGGGCGCCGGTTGCGAGTAGTGCGCATTTCGCGCGTTCTGCGCCCACACGGCCACGTTGTTGGGTGTACCGTCCAGCAGGTAGCGTGCGCCTTGCTCATGGTTGCCGTTGACCAGGAAGAGCGGCGCCGAGCGACCGATCAGGCCCAGCCAGGGCCGCTGCATCGTGTAGCGCTCGGTCACCTTGGCCGCGTTGATGGTGGCCGCATCCAGCGTGTCCACGCTGAAGTCGTCACCCATCAGAAGATGAAAGTCCGGCTGGTCCGCGGCAGCGGTGTTGAGCGTGCGGACATACAGCCCGGCGTCGAACTGGCTCTTGGCACGCTCGGGGTGCGAGTCACCCTGGATGGTGAAGACGAAGCTGCTGCCCGCCGGGCGCGCGGTGTGGAAGCTGGCCACTGCGGTCTGGGTGGTGGTCTTGCCGTCAGACGTCAGATGGCGCACCCGGTAGTGGTGGCGCTGGTTGGGCAGCAAGCCCTCCAGCGCGATCTCCACCGGTTGGCCTGCCTGCAAAGGGTAGGCCGCGGTGCTGCGGTCCAGGGTGCTGGGGCTGAGCCCCCAGTCCACGGTGACGCTGCCGGACTGGTCAGCCGCATACACGTTCACCTTGACGGACTGCGTGGTCGGTGAGCCCAGCACCACGTTGCCGTTGAAGGTGCCTGCTGCTACCACGTTGGTGCCGCTGCTGGAGCTGCCGGGGTTGCTGGCAGTGGCCGAACCAGAAGACGGCGTAGAGGGCGCTGGTGCGGGCGCTGTCGCGACGCTGCCGCCTGAACCCGCGGGGCTCGCCGAGCCAGAGCCGCCCCCGCAGCCTGACAGAGCCAGCATGCCTGAGAGCATCAGGGCGCGAATGAGATCACAGGGTTTCATGGGGCGCCCAGCCTAGGCAGGGCGTGTAAACCGCGTGTGAAGAGGAGGTAAAGGGGATGTCAGGACGAAGTCAGGGCGTGGTCAGTGCGCCGCGCTGAGGCGCAGCCAGGCGCACAGCCCCATGATCGTGGCTCCGTGGTCCTGCCGAAGCGCGTGGCGTCGGGTCGCGCAGACCTCAAAGCCCCCAGCCCGCGCCAGGCTCAAGACGTAGGCCTCTGAGTGCGCGTAGCGCAGCGTCGTGCGCAGCAGGTAGCCGGGCCCGCTCTCGCTAGTCCCCGCATCTGCGCTGAGCGCTTCGGGAGCCCCGTCCCAGGCCTCCACCGAGAAGCAAAACACCCCACCCGGCTGCAGCACGCGCTTCACGCCCTGGAACACCGGCTCCAGGGCGCCCAGGTAGACGAAGACATCGGCGGCGATGACGAGCTCATAGCTGCGCTCGGTGCTCTGCAGGTGCTCCACGACGTCACCATGTGACAGGCGGTCGTAACGCCCCAGCGCCCGGGCCTTGTCCAGCATGGCCGCCGAGAGGTCCACCCCGTCGAGCTGGCCCACCCAGGGCGCCAGAGGCTGGGCGCACAGGCCCGTGCCGCAGCCCAGGTCCAGCGCATGCGCAAAGGCCGGTACACCGGTGCTGGCCAGGCCCTCGGCGAGCAGCTGAGGCGTGCGGTAGCCCAGCTGCTCCACCAGGTGACTGTCGAAGCCCTCGGCATAACTGTCGAAAAGCTGCTCCACGTACTCGCGCGGGGGCGCTTCCGGGGCTTGCGACGCCTCCCGCAGGCCGGCGAGCTGGAAGCGGATCAGGGGGTCGTCGGCGCCCAGGCTCAGCGCCCGTTCCAGGCATTCACGGGCCCGCTCGGGGCGGCCCAGGTCGCGCATCACAGAGCCCAGGTCCACCCAGGCGGCGGTGAAGTTGCCGTCCAGCGTCACGGCCTGTTCCCAGGCCTGCGCCGCCTCGGCCGGCCGCTCCAGGCCCACCAGGGCCAGGCCGCGGCGGTAGTGGGCCGCGGGGCTTTGCGCTCCAAGCTGCAAGGCCCGGTCCAGAGCCTGCAGCGCTGGTGCGTGCTGTTGCAGTTCCACCAGTGCTGCGCCCAGGTGGTGCCAGCCCTGCGCGTCGGCGGGTTGCGCGGCCAGCGCCTGGCGCAGGGGGTCCACGGCCTCGGCTGGGCGGCCCAGCTTGAGCCGCGTGGCTGCCAGGTTCACCAGGGTGGACGGCCGCCCGGGCAGGGCTGCGAGCGAGGCCAGGAAGTGCGCCTCGGCTTCGGCCAGGCGGCCCGTCTCGAACGCGGCATTGCCTGCGATGAACTGGCTGCGGGCGCGTTCGAAGGCGTCGTCGCTCATCGGGCGGGCCTTCCTGCCACGATCTTCAAAGGAGGTGTGAACCGGGCCGTGGTGGCGATCATGTGGGTTTTCGGGAGGTGCTCACCATGATGCCGCCCACAATCAGCGCGAAGGCCACCGCGTGATAGGCCTGCGGCGTCTCGCCCAGCACCAGGGCGGACAGCAGGGCAGCCATCAGCGGGGTGAGGTTGTTGAAGAACGAGGCCAGGGCCGGGCCGGCCCCGGCCACCGCCAGGCCGTAGCACCGGTAGGCCACCAAAGAGGCGCCCAGGGACACGTAGACCAGCGCAGCGGCGACACCCCAGCTCCAGCGGATCTCGTGGGTGCCCACCCATTGCTCGCCCGTGCAGAACAGGGCCGAGCCGATCAGGCCGAACAGGGTCTGGATGAGCAGGATGTCGGCCCAGTCCCACGGCGGGCGCCGTTCACCTTGCATGTGCGCCGGCGGCCGGGCCAGCAGCCAGGTGTAGACCGCCCAGCCGATCACCGCCACCAGGATGTAGAGATCACCCGGCACGAAGCGCACCGCACTCAGCGTCTGCCACGAGCCACGGCTCACCACCAGGGCCACCCCGATCAGGCCCATGACTGCGCCGGCCAGCTCGCGGCGGCTGGGCCGAACCCCGTAGAACAGAGCACCGATGAGCAGCGTCCACACCGGCATGCTGGAAGCCACCAGCGTCACGTTGATGGGCGTGGAGGTCACCAGCGCCAGGTACTGCAGCGAGTTGTACGCCCCCACGCCCAGCACCCCGATGGCCAGCAGGTAGGGCCATCGCTCCCGGATGCGCGACAGCGGAATCAGAGCCCTCCAGGCGATGGGCAGCAGGATCAGCAGGGTCAGCACCCAGCGCAGAAAGTTCAGGGTCAGCGGTGGCACCTGCCCCACCAGCAGACGGCCGACCACGGCGTTGCCGGCCCACAGCAGCGGGGGCAGAGTGAGCAGCAGGGCCAAGCGGGGGGTGAGGGTCATGGGAAGACGGGCGTGCGAGGCGGGCCGGGCATACGTGCCATGCCTCGTGGCTGGGCCCGCATGGTGCCATGGCGCGCGGCCCGGTGTGATCAACCAAGCGCGCCGGCTGCGCATTGCGCGCGGGCTGTGCGGCGCGCTCGCGCTTGGCTTACCCTCTGGGCCTCGCGGACATTCCGCAAGCCTTCCATTTCCTTACTGCCCCGGAGAACCCATGCCCCGTGCCATCCAGATCACCGCCTATGGCGGCCCCGAACAGATGCAACTCGTTGACGTCGCCGTGGGCGAGCCCGGCCCTGGCGAGATCCGCATCCGCCACCACGCCTGCGGCCTGAACTTCATCGACGTCTACCAGCGCACGGGCCTGTACGCCAACCCCTTGCCCCTGAACCTGGGCATGGAAGGCGCCGGCGTGGTGGAGGCGGTGGGCGATGGCGTGACGCACCTGAAGGTGGGTGACCGTGCGGCCTACGCCAGCAACCCCCCGGGCAGCTACAGCGAGGTGCGGGTGATGCCGGCCAAGACGGTGTGCAAGCTGCCCGACGGCATCAGCTTCGAAACGGGCGCGGCCATGATGCTCAAGGGACTGACCGCGCAGTACCTGCTCAAGCGCACTCGCCCGGTGGAAGGCCTGGAGCCGGGGGACCACATCCTTTTCCACGCGGCCGCCGGCGGGGTGGGGCTGATCGCCTGCCAGTGGGCCAAGGCGCTGGGACTGCGCCTCATCGGCACGGCGGGCAGCGCCGCCAAATGCCAGCTCGCCCTGGACCACGGCGCGGATGTGATGATTGATTACTCCAAGGAAGACTTTGCGGCCCGCGTCAAGGACATCACGGGCGGCAAGGGTGTGAAGGTGGTCTACGACTCCGTGGGCAAGGACACCTGGGACAAGAGCCTGGAGTGCCTGCGCCCCTTCGGTCTGATGGCCAGCTTTGGCAACGCCTCCGGGCCGGTGGCGCCATTTGCGCCGGGCATCCTGGGCAACAAGGGCTCGCTGTACGTGACGCGCCAGACCCTGTTCACGCACATCGCCACGCGCGAGCGCTGCCAGGCCATGGCGGATGATCTCTTTGCCGTGGTGGAAAGCGGCCAGGTCAAGATCCGCATCGACCAGCGCTATCCGCTGGCCGAGGTAGCCCAGGCCCACCGCGACCTGGAGTCGCGCAAGACCACGGGCTGCACCATCCTGCTGCCGTAACGGACCCCCCAGGCCTGGGCCTGGTCCGGGCCGGCCCCCAAGGGGCGCAGGACGACTCTGGGCGGCTGGACCTTGACTTGAGCCTGCTTAAAAACTGCGCGGCAGGCCGAGTACATGCTCGGCCACGTAGCTGAGGATCAGGTTGGTGGAGATGGGCGCCACCTGGTACAGCCGCGTCTCGCGGAACTTGCGTTCCACGTCGTACTCGCAGGCAAAGCCAAAGCCACCGTGGAACTGGATGGCGGCATTGGCCGCCTCCCAACTGGCCTTGGCCGCCAGGTACTTGGCCATGTTGGCCTGGGCGCCGCAGGGCTGGTGGGCGTCGAACAGCTGGCAGGCCTGCCAGCGCATCAAGTCGGCCGCCTCCACCTCGATGTGCGCCTCGGCAATGGGGAACTGCACGCCCTGGTTCTGCCCGATCGGGCGGCCAAAGACCTCGCGCTGTTTGGTATAGGCCGTCACCCGGTCGATGAACCAGCGGCCGTCGCCGATGCATTCGGCCGCGATCAGCGTGCGCTCGGCGTTCAGCCCGTCCAGGATGTAGCCGAAGCCCTCGCCCGCCTGGCCGATCAACTGGTCGTCAGGGATCTCCAGGTCCTCGATGAAGAGCTCGTTGGTCTCGTGGTTGACCATGTTGGGGATGGGCCGCACCGTGAGGCCGTGCCCGATGGCCTCGCGCAGGTCCACCACAAACACCGACAGCCCCTGGCTCTTGCGCTGCACCTCGGCCAGCGGCGTGGTGCGCGCCAGCAGGATCATCAGGTCCGAGTGCTGCACGCGCGAGATCCAGACCTTCTGCCCGTTGACCACCCAGCGGTCACCTCGGCGCACGGCCGTGGTCTTGATCTTGGTGGTGTCGGTGCCGGTGGTGGGCTCGGTCACGCCCATGCTCTGCAGGCGCAGCTCACCGCGCGCAATCGGCGGCAGCCAGCGCGCCTTCTGCTCGGCTGAGCCATGGCGCAGCAGCGTGCCCATGTTGTACATCTGCCCGTGGCACGCCCCCGCGTTGCCGCCGCAGCGGTTGATCTCTTCCATGATGACGCTGGCCTCGGCCAGCCCCAGCCCGGACCCGCCGTACTCCTGCGGGATCAGCGCTGCCAGCCAGCCGGCCTGGGTGAGTGCATCCACAAACTCCACCGGGTAGCCGCGTTCGGCGTCCACGCGGCGGAAGTAGGCGTCGGGGAAGCGCGCGCACAGCGCCCGTATGGCGTCGCGCAGGTCCTGGTGGGGGTCGGTGGGGGTGGCGTGGGGCATGGTCCTTATGTTGCCACCGCCGCCCGGTACGCATGCCACGACGCATGGCCGATCACCGGCCCGGCTACCAGCAGCCCGGCAAACCAGGGCAGCATGGCCAGCACGGTGATCACGACGATCAGCGCGCCCCACCACAGCATCACGCCGGTCTGCGTGAGCACCAGGCGTAGGCTGGTCAGACCCGCGGTGCTCGCGTCGGTCTGGCGATCCAGGATCATGGGCATGGAGATCACGCTCACCGCAAAGATCAGGCCGGCAAAGAGCGCACCCACCATCGCCCAGGCCGTGATGAAGCCGATGTTCTGCGGGTCCAGCAGCGCGAGCAACGAGCCCT
>CAYSOD010000078.1:0-11364 GCA_964432385.1 uncultured Rubrivivax sp. | reverse complement strand
CTGGGCTCCACCGCCGTGTCATCCACCGTCGGCGCCGTGATCGTGAAGCTCGACACCCCAGCCGGCACCGTCACCTTGCCCGTGGCCGCGTTGTACGTCACACCGTTGCTGAACGTGAACGTGCCGTAATCCGCCGCACTCGCCGTACCGCTGGCCGCCAGCGTGAATTCCGTCGAACTGCTCGTCGCACCGCTCAGCGCTACCGTGTAGCGCAACGGGCTTCCTTCCACCACCGATGAGTCACCAGAGCCCGCCGGTGTGGCTGCGTCTTCAGCGGTCACGCCCGTGACCGTCGGCGCCGCCGGCGCCGCATCGTTGTCCGTGATCGTGCCCGTCCCGGCCACACCACCGACCGTCAGCACCAGCGTCTCGCTGGGCTCCACCGCCGTGTCGTCCACCGTCGGCGCCGTGATCGTGAAGCTCGACACCCCAGCCGGCACCGTCACCTTGCCCGTGGCCGCGTTGTACGTCACACCGTTGCTGAACGTGAACGTGCCGTAGTCCGCCGCACTCGCCGTACCGCTGGCCGCCAGCGTGAACTCCGTCGGGCTGGTCGTCGCACCGCTCAGCGCTACCGTGTAGCGCAACGGGCTTCCTTCCACCACCGATGAGTCACCAGAGCCCGCCGGTGTGGCTGCGTCTTCAGCGGTCACGCCCGTGACCGTCGGTGCCGCCGGCGCCGCGTCGTTGTCCGTGATCGTGCCCGTCCCGGCCACACCACCGACCGTCAGCACCAGGGTCTCGCTGGGCTCCACCGCCGTGTCATCCACCGTCGGCGCCGTGATCGTGAAGCTCGACACCCCAGCCGGCACCGTCACCTTGCCCGTGGCCGCGTTGTACGTCACACCGTTGCTGAACGTGAACGTGCCGTAATCCGCCGCACTCGCCGTACCGCTGGCCGCCAGCGTGAACTCCGTCGAACTGCTCGTCGCGCCGCTCAGGGTCACCGAGTAGCGCAACGGGTTACCTTCCACTACTGAAGAGTCTCCCGACCCCGCTGCCGTCGCCGCATCTTCAGCCGTCACACCCGTCACAGTGGGCGGCGGTGGCGTGGTGACCGTCAGAGTCTGGTCATCCAGTGTCTGGGTTGAGCTGTTGTACTGAAGTCCGATAGGCGTGGAGATGATGGAGCCCTGCTTGATCGCTAGGCGAACCGTTCCACTGGTCGAGGGCGTCACCTGAACCGTGAACACCCCAGGCGAAACTTCTGTGATGGCTCCGAAGCTGACGGTGGACGTACCCGTGTTCTCCAGGTCAGCCGCGGTGAACGTGGCACTGTCCATGTCCGCAGAAAAGCTGAACGTGTAGAGAACGGTCTGGCCAATGTTCAGAGTGAGGTCAGCCTCGTTCTGCGTGATGCCCACGAGTGTCGGCTGTGACGACAACAGAGCATTCAGGCTGCTGGCTACAGGGTCACTGGAGGTCCCGTAACCGCTAAGCGACGAGGAAGTGAATGTGGAGTCGCGCCCCGGAACGACCAATAGAAAGGACTGCGCGGCTGTATCTGCAACAAAGTCACCATTGCCGCTTACAAAGTAAAAGCTGTCGGTCGTCGATCCTGTCTTGGACTGCCGGGACACCACCCCCTTGACTTCAAAGTTAGTAGATCCCACGGTGTAGTAGAGGGTTCCAGAAACATTGTTGCCGCTGGGAAACGTTGGTGAACTCGGATCTTCCGAAGTGAAACGTATGTTCGTCGCGCTGGTGACTTTGTTGCCAGTGAACGACTGGGTATTGGTGAGGTAAGTCGCTGTCGTGGACTGAAACAGCGAAACGAATCCAAGTTGTGCCACGTTCTGTACTCCTGAGTGATCAATTCGTCAGTCGCGACGAGGTGAAGCTGCTTCAGACGGACCCAACCCCACCCGCACGACACCTCCGGCCGGCTCCGTGTCAGGCGTCTCTCCACCCGCGACAGCTCTTGCGTAAAGCAAGGCCGCTGGCATGCTAGGCCCCGCGTTTAGAGAAATTTCTGACAAGTTTTGACAGATCTTTCGCAGTTCACCGAACATGGCGCCACTCGGCAGGTTGACTCGATGCCCTGATTAAGATAGGCCATGGACAGGTCAGTGGTGACGAGCAGCAGGACAGATTCCCTGAATAGGGGTGCCTGTTCTGGTGGGAGGCCAGGCATTCTCTTGACGACGCCTCGAAAGACTCCTCAGGATGGGTTGTGGGCTGCCATCAAGCGGCGATTGCTTGCAGGTGTGCTGCTTGTCCTGAGCTTGCAAGCCGTTCCCTGCCTGGCTACCGCGACCCTGGAGGCACCAACAGGCTTTCAGTCAATCTCGATTGGTCGATTCGTCGCCATCACTCAGGACCCCACGCTCGAATTGAGATTTCCAACGCTCCTGGCAGAGCCCAACCGCTTTGCGCGCTGGGACCGTGACGACCTCAACCTGGGCATCACTGCACAAGCCACCTGGATCCGGCTCCAAGTGCGCAACCCAGAGGACGTCCCCGTCACTTGGTATCTCGATATGGGTGACGGCTTGCTCGACGACGTGACAATCTACGAAATGGAGCCCGATGGCCGCATCCGCAGCCGCTCCACTGGGCTACAGCACCCCTGGGCCTCCAGGGATGTGCCGCTGAGCCAGATCGTCTTCGCACTCAAGGAACCACCCTTATCTGAGCGGACGATCTACCTGCGCGTGGTGTCGGGCTTCGGCAAGCGCTTGATGATGCGGGCCCACACGCCGGAGACGTTGCCACGTGTGAGTCAGCTGCAATCAATGGGCTGGGGGGCCCTGATGGGGGTCTTCGCAGGCGTGGGTGCCTATCACTTCGTGCTGTTCGTCCTGCTGAGGGACGCCGCCCTGTTTTGGCACTCGGCCATGATGGCGGTGGCCCTGATGTCGCGCTTTCTCATCCACTCCTTCGGCCTGGAGTCGATCTGGCCCGAGGGGTTCGCGCGGTACGGATCGATGAACCTGGTGTTCACTGCCTTGATTTTCGTCTGCGCGCTGAAGTTTGCCCTGGAGGTGCTGCCGCTACAGGAGATCTCACGCCGCTGGAAGCAGTTGCTGTCGATGCTGTTGTGGTGCTGGGTGGGCGTGCTGGTCTGGGCTGTGGTCTGGCCAGGGGCTCCGGCCTCGATGGCCCTGACCCTGGTAGGACTGCCCACGCAGATCATCGTGTTGTTGGCAGCGGTAGCCGCCTGGCGTACGGGTTCAGTGGTGGCGCGGTGGTTTCTCCCCGCCTGGATCGTGCTGATCGTAGGTGCCTTGATATGGAGTGCGCGTAACCTGGGCTGGGTGCCGATGAACGATTGGACTTTGGTGGCCGGCTCACTGGGCCTGGCCCTTCACACCCTGCTTTTGTCAGCCGGTTTGGCGCTGCGCATGCGGGATGCCCAGCGTGAGCAACTCCATGCCCGACTGCAACTGGCTGAAGAGCGACGGGTAGCCCATCAACAGCTCGAGCGACGGGTTCAGGAACGCACAGCGGAGTTGCAATCGGCACGAGCAGAAGCCGAGGCGTTGAGCCGGACCAAGGACCTGGTGGTGCGGCTGGTTTCGCATGACCTGCGCTCGCCCCTGGCCAGTATCGTGGCGGCCAGCCAGCGGGTCGCGGAGTCGCCAACAGCGGCGGCTGGCATTCGACAGACCGCGCAGGGCCTGATACGGCTGATCGACCGCTTCCTGGACCTGGACTACCTGCGCAGCGGGGCCCTGACGCCCCGCCGGGCCTGGGTATCGGCACAGCAGTTGGTGGAACGACAGGTGGCGCTTTTGCAGGGGCTCATCGATGCCAAGGAGCTGAATGTCGAAATTGCAGTGCCCGAGCCGGCGAAGCTGTTCGCCGACCCCGCGCTGATGGCCGAGGTGGTGGCCAACCTGCTGAGCAATGCCATCAAAGCCTGCGGGCCGCGAGGCCACATCCGCGTGCTTTGGTCGGCCCGACCTGATGGCCTATGGGTGGAAGACGATGGTCCTGGCTTCGGGCGGTCGCCGGTCGCCACTGAAGGCCATGGGCTCGGTTTGGAGCATTGCCAGGAGATTCTCAAGGTGCATGGCGGTGTCTTGGAGATCACCTCGCCCACGGCAGGTGCAAGGATCGGGTTCTCCCTGCCTGAGCAAGGCCCGCGCGTACTGGTAGTGGACGACCAGCCAGCCCAGAGGTCATTGATAGCTGAGGCCCTGAGGCACCTGTACCCAGGCTGCCAAGTGACTCAGGCTCCAGACGGCCTGCAAGCTTGGTCGATTCTGCGGCGTGACCGTCACGACTTGGTGGTACTAGACCGTTCGATGCCGGGGCTGGACGGTTTGGGCTTGCTCGGGAAGATTCGAAAGGAGCCGCGCACCCAGGACATACCGGTGCTGATACTGTCGTCTGTAGCTTCGCAAGAGGAGTGTGTCGAAGTGGAGCGCGCTTGCTTTGCTGCGGGTGCTGACGGATTCCTGGCAAAACCGCTGGACAGCGCACCTTTCGAGGCCCAGATCCGCCAACTGTTAAGTCACGAGGAAGATGCCTGAGATTGCCAACATGCCTGCGGCTGAATTGAAGGTCTTGGTCGTGGAAGACCAAGATTTGATGCGCACGGCGATTGTCGAAACCTTGACGCAACACGGTTTTGACGTAGAAGCTGTGAGCGACGGTGCAGGGTTCGATGAAGCCTTCCGACGCCAGCGGCCGGCCTTGGTGGTGGTGGATTGGGGGCTGCCAGATGTGGAGGGAACAGCCATCGTGGAGCGTGTCAGCCAGGAGCCTGATATCGGCGTGGTGATGCTGACTGGCCGCGGTGGCCTGGACCATCGGCTGCAAGGCCTTGAGCGCGGAGCCGATGCCTACCTTGTCAAGCCAGTGGATTGGCGTGAGTTGGTGCTGACCTTGCGCGCCATCAGCCGGCGACTCGCTGCGCAAGACCCGCAGTCTGACAAACGGCGCGCCCGATTTTCTCCGCGGCACTTCGAATTAATAACTCCAGGTGGGGTCCGCATCAAGCTCAACGCTCAGGAGTGCACGCTCGTGGAGTGGCTTCTGCGCCGACCTGGAGAAGTGGTCCCCAAGGAAGCCCTGATGGAGGCCCTGGGAACTCATGGTGACGCCTGGGGTGAGCCTCGGCTGGCCCAGACCGTCTCCAGGTTGCGCCGCAAGATTGGGGCAGTCTGTCCGGGCTGGTCTCCCCTGGTGACCGTGCACCGGGTGGGGTACAGCCTCGACATCGGCTGACCCCCACCAGGCGCGCAGGGGATTGGCTCACCTCGTGTGATGCATCTGCGCCTGCCCGTACACCTGCGCGGGAATGCCCTCGTAGCGCGCCTTCAATCGCAGACCCATGAACTGCGAGTGGTGGCATTTCTGATGCAGGTGGCCGCCCTGCACTCACAGATGCGGCACGTTGGTGGGCATCCACATGTTGCTCAGCGCACCCTCACAGGGGTCGGGGTCCTTCGGCGTGTCGGAACTCAGGCCCCAGACCAAGGGCCAGATTGGCGGCCGACAATTATCTTGAGCGCCGTGCGCACTGCCAAAATTGACGGTGGGTGAATCCATAGCCGTACGTATGGCTGCAGCGCGTTTGGCCAAGGGCTGGGACTTTGCCGATGCGCTCCACCACGCCTTGAGCGAGGGCTGCGTTGACTTCTTGAGGTTTGATGACCGACAGGTCAAGCGAGCAGTGCGCGCCAGCCCACGAGCCTTGCCACCCATCCGCAAACCTTGACAGGCGCAGGGCCGACTTGAGCTTGATCTGGGTGGAGCCCCAATCCGCACAGCCCGGCGTGGACCCTGATGGGCCGCCCAGTCAAGCCGCTTTGGTGCTTATCAGCTTCGCAAAGCAGACGCTTGTGGGGTCATCGCGATACGCGCCGTACGGCTCGATCCGCCTGTAACCCGCTGCCTCGTACAAGGCGACGGCAGGACCTTGCCGGTTACCGGTCTCGAGCCGCAGTTCGCAAAATCCTTGTCCCGCTGCGTGCTGCTCGACGGCAGACAAGATGGCACGCCCGGCGCCTTGCTGCCTGGCCAACGCACTGGTGAACATGCGCCTGACTTCCGAGCATTGCCCGTCCATCGGGTAGTGCGCGCCCATGGCAACAGGGATGCCTTGTTCGTACGCGATGAAGTAGGCGCCTCGTGGTAGCGTGGGCCGATTGGTGGGCCAGGGGTCGCCGGGGCGGTGAAGTTCAGGGTACAAGCGCCTCGCTTCGACGGACGCTTCGCGCAGCAGCAGCATCGCATCAGGTCCTTGCGGATCAACTTCGCGGATTTCGAGCTTCATGGGGCGCGACGCTTAACGGTGTTCTGGAGAAGCGGGTGAATCGGCTGCACCTGCTGTGCGGGCCAAGCGGCGCGTCGAGGGGCGACTACCCAAACGCAGCGCAGTGACCTGAACCCCCGGCCTACTGCACCCGCTTGTAATTCGTATACCCGCCCGGCGGCGCGACATCGGGCTTCATGACCATCACGCCGAACGGGGGCACCGTCACGTGCAGCAGTGAGGCGTAAACCCGCACGCCCGCCTCTGTGGTGCCGGCCTGGCCCGAGGGCGTGAAGGTGCCCAGCAGATCGATCATGGGCGAGCTGTCCATGAGCTTGGAGTTGGCCACGAGCACGGTCTCGGTCACTTCTACCGGGTGCGGGTTGACGACGACGACGATGGTGTCGGCGGCGCGGTCGGTGTGGCGGTCGAAGGCCAGCAGCCGGTTGGCAGTGCAGGCGCGGAAGTCACCCACGCGCAGGGCGCGGTGCTCGCGGCGCAGGGCAATGAGGCGGCGGGTCCAGTCGAGTGCCGGGTGGCCCTGCGCCACCAGGTCCCAGCGCATGGGCGCACGCATCTCGGGGTCGTCGCCTCCGGGCATGTCCAACTCGCTGCCGTAATAGAGGTTGGGCGAGCCCGGCAGCGTGAACTGCAGCACCTGCGCCAGGCGCCGTGCGCGCTCGTCCGGCAAGGTGGTGGCCAGGCGCGGCGTGTCGTGGTTGTCCAGGTAGATCCAGGACTTGAGCATGTTGTCCAGACCCGTATCGTCCACCATGCGCGTGATCATGCGCGTGGCCGTGGGCGCGTCCAGCCGGCCGTCGCACAGGCGCAGGATGATGTGGCGCAGCGTGAAGTGCATCACCCCGTCGACGGACGGAAACCACTCCCGCGGGTAGTTGGCGAGTTCCCCCACCACCAGCGAGCCCGGCTTCTCCTCATGCGCTGCGTTCGTGAGTTCCTCCAGGAAGCGAAAGCCGATGTCGAAGGCCACGTCCAGGCGCCAGCCGTCCACGCCGTCGCGCAGGTAGCTGCGCACCACGGAGTCGCGGCCCGCGTAGAGGTGCTCGCGCACCTCGGGGTGCTCCAGATTCAATTCGGGCAGGTTCTCGGCACGCCACCACGACCTGGCCCCACCAGGGAACTGATCGCCAAATACGAACCAGTCTCGCCAGGGGCTGGCCACGTCAGCCTCGGCCGCACGGAAGGCCGGCGAGTTGCGCCCCATGTGGTTGAACACGCCGTCCAGCACCAGCTTCAGACCACGCGCGTGCAGCTCCTCAGCCAGGCGCTTGACGTCCTGCCGCGTGCCGTACTCGGGCGAGATGTCCAGGTAGTCCAGCGCGTCGTACTTGTGGTTGGTATAAGCCAGGCAGATGGGGTTGAGGTAGAGCACGTCGGCGCCCAGCTCGACCACGTAGTCGAGCCGCGCTGCGGTACTGGCCAGGTCGCCGCCCCAGAAGTCGATCTCGTGGCTCCAGAGCTTGTGGTCCTTGAGGTACTTGCCCTTGGCGGGTACTTCGTCCCAGGCGCGCAGGCGCTTGGGAGCAGGGTACAGGTGCTGCTTGGCGGCCAGGTCTGCGCTGGGCGCAAAGCGATCTACCAGGACCTGATAGACCACGGCGCCATTGCGCCAGTCGGCCTCGCGGGCCTCGTAGGTGCCGGCCACGGCACGGTCGAATCGGTTGGCGTAGTTCATGGTGACGGTCAAGGCAAGAGGGCCGACATGCGCCGGCCGGGTGTTCAGCGTATGCGCTTGTAGACCGAGTAGCCATCCTGCGTGGCGGTGTCGGGTGCCAGCACCCGCACGCTGTACGGCGGCAGGGTCAAGTGGACGAAGCCGGCACTCGCGCTCACCGGCTCGGTCTTGAAGGCAGGCGGCAGCAGGTCGCGCAGGTTGGAGGCGTCCATCATGTCGCCATGGCGCCACTGCACGTGTTCGGTGATGGTGCGGTCGGTGGGGTTGGCGACCACCAGCACGGTGTCAGCGGCGCGGTCGGTGTAACGCTCGAAGGCCAACAGGTGCTGGGAGGTCGCAGTGCGGAAGTCGCCCACCCGCAAGGCACGATGGGCTTTGCGCAGGGCGATGAGCTGGCGCGTCCAAGCGAGGTCAGGGTGCCCGGCGGCCACGCGGTCCCAGTCCATGGGGCCGCGCTGCGCCGGATCCCACCCGCCGATCATGCCCACTTCAGCCCCGTAGTACAGGTTGGGGGCGCCGGGCAGGGTGAACTGCAGCACTTGCGCCAGACGGCGCTTGGCCGGGTTCGGGATCTCGGTGGCCACGCGCTGCACGTCGTGGTTGTCCAGCAGCACCCAGCTCTTGAGCAGCGGCGCGATGCCCACGTCGGCCACCATGCGCTCCAGCATTGCGGAGGCCGTGGAGGGCGCGAGCTTGCCCTCCAGCAGCAGGAGCAGCAGCGTACGCAGGTGGAAGTTCATCACCCCGTCCATGGCCGGCATCCAGCCTGCGGGGTAGTTGACGATCTCACCCACCACCAGCGAGCCGGGCTTCTCGGCGTGCGCGGCTGCGGTCAGCTGCGCCAGGAATTCGTGCCCCAGCTCGTAGGCCGTGTCCAGGCGCCAGCCGTCAGCACCGTCGCGCAGGTAGCTGCGCACCACGGAGTCGGGCGCGGCCCACAGATGCTGGCGCACGGGCGGGTGCTCCAGGTTCAGTTCGGGCAGGTTGTGCACGCCCTTCCAGGTGCGCGCGCCACCAGGGATGCGCGCATCGAAGACGAACCAGTTGCGCCAGGGGCTGGCCGGGTCGGCCTCCGCCTGCCGAAAGCGCGGCGCGTTGCGCCCCATGTGGTTGAACACGCCGTCCAGCACCAGCTTCATGCCGCGCTGCCGCAGGTCGGCCGCCAAGGCCTTCACGTCGTCGCGGGTGCCGTACTCGGGCGAGACGGCCTGGAAGTCCAGCGAGTCGTACTTGTGGTTGGTGAAGCCCAGGTGGATGGGGTTGAGGTAGAGCACTTCCGCGCCCAGGCCCTGCACGTGGTCGAGCCGGCTGCGCAGACTCTTCAGGTCCCCGCCCCAGAAGTCCACCTCGTGGCTCCAGACCTTGGCGCTCTCGATGAAGGTGCCGGCCTGCGGCTGCTCGTTCCAGGCGCGTAGGCGGCGCGGCGGGGCATACAGACCCTGCGCCTTCTTGACGTCCAACTCGGCCGAGGGCGCGAAGCGGTCCACCAGCACCTGGTAGACGATGGCGCCGTTGCGCCAGTCACGCTCGCGCTGGGTGTAGGGGTCGGACGGGCTTGAGGACGGGCTTGCAGATGGGCTTGAAGTCTGCGCTGCGGCGCTTGCGCCCATGACGAGACCTGCACAGGCCGCGAGCAAAGCGCAAGCCCGGCGCCAGACCGCACAGGCACCACGGAGAAACTGCTGTTGATGTTGCTGCCGTGCCGGGTGGGCCATCTGCGTCGTTCGCGTCACCTGCGCCACGGGTATCGCGTCCTCCCTCATCCCTTCACGCCCCCCGAGGTGAGCCCGGAGACGATCCACTTCTGCGCTGCCAAAAACACCAGGGTGATGGGCAGGCCCGACAGCACGGCCGCAGCGGCGAAATCGCCCCAGAGGTACTTCTGCTCGTAGAGGTAGAACTTGCTGCCCACGGCCAGTGTGAGGTTGGGCTCTTCGCGCAGCAGGATGGAGGCGATGGGGTACTCGATGATGGTGCCGATGAAGGCCAGCACGAACACCACCATCAGGATGGGAACGGCCATGGGCAGCAGTACGCGGCGGAAGGCCTGCCAGTGCGTGGCGCCGTCCACCTTGGCGCACTCCTCGATCTCGGCCGGGATGGTCTCGAAGTAGCCCTTGATGGTCCAGATGTGCATGGCCACGCCGCCGAGGTAGGCCACGATGACGGCACCATGCGTCTCGATGCCCAGCCAGGGCACCACCTGGCCCAGGCCGTCGAAGATGGCGTATACCGCCACCAGGGCCACGGCCACGGGGAACATCTGCAGCACCAGCATGCTGTTGAGAACGAGGCTCTTGTGGGCAAAGCGCATGCGGGCGAAGGCGTAGGCCGCGGTGGTGGAGATGGCCACGATCAGCGCGGCCGATACGGTGGCGATCTTGATGGAGTTCCACAGCCACAGCAGCACAGGGAATGGCGGCTCCACGCGGTTGCCCTGGGCGTCGGTATAGGCGATGCCGAGCGCGAGCTTCCAATGCTCCAGGCTGATCTCGGTGGGGATGAGCGAGCCGGTGGCAAAGTTGCCCGGGCGCAGCGAGATCGAGATGACGGCCAGCAGGGGGAAGAGGGTCAGCGCGAGCAGCACCCACAGGGCAAGATGGGCAGCGCGCAGGCGCCAGCGTTGGGAGTGGCCAGTGACGAGGGGCATGTCAGTGATGTCCTCTTTGTTCGTCGCATTGCTTGGCGATGGAAGGTCTTGTGCCGCTCGCGACAGCGGGGGGCCGCCGGGGGCTCATGCGGGGGCGGTCGGCCTTGAGGCCGACCCCGCTGCGATGCTCTTGACCAGGTCGCGCCGCCGAACTCGCTTCGCGTCCTGCGGACGCTGCGCTCAGAAAGCGGCGGCGAGTATGTTCTGGATGCGCGCTGCGCGCGCCGACCTGGTCACTGCGCTTCTCGCCGACCCCGAAATCGCCCCCAGCGGCCCCCCGCTGACGCGAGGACCTGAAAAATCTCGAGACGTGAATACAGGAACTCGCGTGGGATCTTCGCCACGGCTGGGGCAACACTGACTGGCGACCACAGACGAAGAGAAGAGTTCTGACGTTGACTGCAGCAGGTCGGCCACGCGCAAGGGTGTGAATGACCAAACTCCGGGTTGGTATCACCTCGATCAGGCAGCCCGGCAGGCTTGGCGGGTGGGGGTGGGTTGTGGCGCGCCTGAGGGGTGCCGAGGAGCGGAGGGTTTCGGGCCCGCGCGCGCAGCGCGCTTCGTGAACATGCTCGCCGCCGCTGTCTGAGCGCAGCGCCCTAAGGGCGCGAAGCGAGTTCGGCGGCGGGGCCTGAAGCCCGAGCACCGCAGGGGAGCCGGGCCTGTGGCCCGGCCGCCCCGCCCAAGCGCCGCAGCCCGATCCTGCCCGCCGAGCCTGCCGCGCGAGGTGCAGGCAACCCACCATAACAAGACCACGACAGCCAACAAAGGAAAACAGATCAAACATCACCGCCGATCCTCCCCCCGCCCCAT
>CAYSOD010000077.1:0-11460 GCA_964432385.1 uncultured Rubrivivax sp. | reverse complement strand
GGGCCGAGAACCCCCGCTGGAAGGGCATCAAGCGCGGCTACACCGCCGCCGACGTGGTGCGCCTGCGCGGCTCGCTCCAGGTGGAGCACACCCTCGCCCGGCGTGGCGCGGAGAAGCTGTGGAGCCTGCTGAACACCGAGCCTTTCGTCAACACGCTGGGAGCCCTCACAGGCAACCAGGCCATGCAACAGGTCAAGGCCGGCCTGAAGGCCATCTACCTGTCGGGCTGGCAGGTCGCCGCGGACGCCAACGACAACGGTGAGATGTACCCCGACCAATCGCTGTACTCGGTGGACTCGGTGCCCAAGGTGGTGCGTCGCATCAACAACGCCTTCACCCGCGCCGACCAGATCCAGTGGAGCGAGGGCAAGAACGACACCGACTTCTTCGCGCCCATCGTGGCCGACGCCGAGGCCGGCTTCGGCGGCGTGCTCAACGCCTTCGAGCTGATGAAGGCCATGATCGACGCCGGCGCGGCCGGGGTTCACTTTGAGGACCAATTGGCCTCGGTCAAAAAATGCGGCCACATGGGCGGCAAGGTGCTGGTGCCCACCCGGGAGGCGGTGAGCAAGCTGGTGGCTGCGCGCTTGGCAGCGGATGTGATGGGCACGCCCACCATCTTGCTGGCCCGCACCGACGCCGAAGCCGCTGACCTGGTCACCAGCGACGTGGATGAGAACGACATGCCCTTCCTGACCGGTGAGCGCACCGTGGAAGGCTTCTTCCGAACCCGCAAGGGGCTGGACCAGGCCATCAGCCGTGGCCTGGCCTATGCCGAGGTGGCCGATCTGATCTGGTGCGAGACCGGCACGCCCGACCTGGCGTTCGCCAAGAAATTCGCCGACGCCATCCACGACAAGTTCCCTGGCAAATTGCTGGCTTACAACTGCAGCCCCAGCTTCAACTGGAAGAAGAACCTGGACGATGCCACCATCGCCAAGTTCCAGCGAGAACTCGGCGCGATGGGCTACAAGTTCCAGTTCATCACGCTGGCGGGCTTCCACATGCTGAACTACGGCATGTTCGATCTGGCCTACGGCTACGCGCGCCAGAACATGACGGCCTTCGTCGAGTTGCAGCAGAAGGAGTTTGCCGCTGCGGAGCGCGGCTTCACGGCGGTGAAGCACCAGCGTGAGGTGGGCACGGGCTACTTTGATGCCGTCACCACCACCATTGAGCGCTTGGCCTCTACGGCGGCGCTGAAGGGCTCCACCGAAGACGAGCAGTTCTTCGACGGTACGCACCACTGAAGTGCGTCGAGGGTCGGCGGCCGCGCGCCGCTGCCGCAGCAAGGCCCGGGCATGCCCCGGGCTTTGCTGTTTTCGAGGGGGTCAGGGCAGGAGGTCGGGCATCGGCGGCGGCCGGCGCGCCACCAAGTCGATCTCGATCAGCGCGCCGCGAGCCAGGCCGCTCACACCCACGCAAGTGCGCGCAGGCCGCCTGCCTGGCGCGAAGTAGGTCTGGTAAACCGCGTTCATCGCAGCGTAATCCCTGTCGAAGTGCAGCAGGAACACACGTGCGCTGAGCACGTGCTCCAGACCCAGCCCGATGCCAGCCAGCACGCGGCCCAGGTTGGCGAAGACTTGATGCGTCTGCGCCTCGATGCCGTCAGGGTAGGGTGAATCATTGGCAGTGCCCGTGAACGGCATCTGGCCGGTCAGGAACACCCAGCCGTCCTGTTCCACCGCATGGCTGAAGGGGGCCACGGGGTCGGGTGCACCGGCGATCATGTGAAAGACAGGGCATGAGGATGGGGCACTCATGGGGCATTCCTTGCAATCAGTGGCGGCGCCAACGCTGGACGCGTGGCCTCAAGACCCAGTATCGCGCCGGCATACTCGCCTCCCGATGACCACCTCCCAGCCGCGCTTGACCTTCGAGACCACCCCATGGGTCTTCATCTGCTGACGCACCGCATGGCCGGTGTGCTTGAGCGCATCGCCCGTGCGCGCCGCAAGCCGTTCCACGCCATGACACCTCAGGAAGCGCGCACAGCCTACGCCGCGGGCGCCGAAGTGCTGGACCTGCCACGAGCTCCGTTGCCGAGGGT
The DNA here is from genome assembly GCA_964432385.1 of uncultured Rubrivivax sp. Taxonomy (GTDB): domain Bacteria; phylum Pseudomonadota; class Gammaproteobacteria; order Burkholderiales; family Burkholderiaceae_C; genus Rubrivivax. Next base: position 9,410 of record CAYSOD010000077.1, on the reverse strand, counting down.
GGAAGACCTGACGCTGCCGGGTGGCGATGGCCAACCCGTGAAAGCAAGGCTCTACGCCAGCGCGCCAGCCTCTCTGGCGCACCCGAGCCCCGTGCTGCTTTACTTCCATGGCGGCGGGTTCGTGCTGGGCGGACTGGAGACGCATGACAGCCTGTGCCGGCAGCTCGCCTTGCGAAGTGGTGGCGCGGTCCTGGCTGTGGACTACCGCCTTGCGCCGGAGAACCCCTTTCCTGCTGCCTGGGACGACGCCTGGGCGGCCCTGCAATGGCTGGCCGCACACGGGCAGACCTGGGGCCTGGACAAGGGCCGCATTGCGGTGGGCGGTGACAGCGCTGGGGGCACGCTGGCCGCGGCCACTGCACTGCGCGCGCGAGATGAAGGGCTACCCCTGGCCCTGCAACTGCTCATCACGCCCGGCACCAGTGACCGCGCTGACACCGGCTCACGCCGCCTCTTTGGTAAGGGGTTCCTCATCGACTCGGCCACCGTCACCTGGTTCTTCGATCATGCCGTGCCGCAGGCGCACCGACACGACCCTCGATTCGCCCCGTTGGAAGCGCCCGACCTCGAGGGTGTGTGCCCGGCGTTGGTGTTGCTGGCCGAGTGCGACCCGGTGGTGGACGACGGCATCGCCTATGCCGACCGCCTTCGCATGGCGGGTGTCGCAGTGGACCTGGAGATCTACCGTGGCGTGACCCACGATTTCATGAAAATGGGCCGTGTGCTGCCCGAGGCCTTGGAAGCCCTGGACTGTGCGGCGCGCGCCCTTCAAGGAGCTTGGCAACGATGAATCCCAAGGACTTTCGGTTTCTGGACCCGCTGCGCGTGCGCTGGGCCGAGGTGGACATGCAGCGCATCGTCTTCAACGGCCATTACCTGATGTACTTCGACACTGCCGTAGGAGGCTATTGGCGCAGCTTGACGATGCCGTACCACGAGACGATGGAGATGCTGGGCGGGGACCTCTACGTGCGCAAGGCCACGCTGGAGTACCTGGCCTCCGCTCGTTACGACGAACGCCTGAAGGTGGGCATCCGCTGCGAGCGCATCGGCAACTCGTCGATGCGCTTCGCCGGTTGTGTCTTTCGCGGCCAGACGCCGCTGGTCACCAGCGAGTTGGTCTACGTCTTTGCCGACCCCACCACCCAGACCTCCCGACCCGTGCCCCCGCTGCTGCGTTCTGTACTGGAGGCCTTTGAGGCCCGCGAGCCCATGGTCAGCGTGGCCTTGGGTTCCTGGGACCAGCTGGCCTCCACAGCGCACCCCATCCGAAGAGATGTCTTCGTCCAGGAACAGGGCATCGCGCCAGAACTCGAGGCCGACGCCGCGGACGCTCAAGCCCTGCATGCGGTGGCCACCAACCGATTCGGGATGCCCGTCGGCGCTGGACGCGCCGTGTTCTCCGAGGAAGGTGTGGCGCGCATCGGGCGGATGGCGGTACTGGCCAGCGTGCGGGGGGCGGGCGTGGGTGCTGCCCTGCTGGCCGCCTTGGTCCAAGGCTGCCGAGCTCGCGGCGCGCGCGAGGTGATGCTGCACGCGCAAAGCGACGCTGTGGCCTTCTATCAGCGGCACGGGTTCGCCCCACGGGGCCCGACGTTCGAGGAGGCTGGCCTTGCGCACCAGGAAATGGTGCTCGCCTGACCAGGGCGCCATCACGGCGCTGTTTGGGCACCCGTGCGGGGCCATTTCGGAATGGGTCTGGCCCTATCCGTCTTCCAGAGATACAGCGGGTCCCTCGGTGTTCAGGCCGGCTCCAGGGGCAGCGCGTACGGCAGATTGTCGGGCTGCAGGCGCACAGCCCCGGCGCTGAGGATTCCCGGCGTTGCCACCAACGCTGACTTGCATTCCACCAAAGCCGCATAGCGGCCTGTGGTGTTCTCAGGCACTGGCGCCGCCAGGGCCACCAGACCGGCGGGCTGGTCAGGGTCACTGGAGTGATGGACCTCCTGTCCGGCTTGCAGGGGCCCATCGGCCGTCATCAGGAACATCCGGCGCTTGAGAGTGCCCCGGTACTGGCTGCGGGCCACCACCTCTTGGCCGGGGTAGCAACCTTTTTGGAAGTTGACGCCGCCCGTCAGTTCGAGGTTGACCATCTGAGGCACGAACTGCTCCACGGTGGCTGCCACTACGCGCGCCACGCCAGAGCGCACCTCCAGCCAGTCCCATTCGGCGCGAGGCAACTCAGGCAAGGGCGGCGAGGGCATCTGCGCGGGCTGGGCCAGCAGCCAGCGCGAGCCGGGCGCCCCCCCTCTCGACCCCACTGTCAACCCCCCTTCAGCAGCTGACGGCAGGCGTATCGCCTTCATTTCACCGGCGGTACCCCACGACCGCACACTCCAGGGCTGCGTCGGCAGAGGGCCGCCCGAAGCCGCAACCAGCCAAGCCTCGGCGCTGCTGCCACTCAAACCAAAAAGGGCGAGGTCCGCTTCACCCGGGGTCAGCTTGCACTTGGCACGCAGCACGAACATCGCCAAGCGCTTGAGCGTGGGCGCCAGCAGGTCGGCACTGCAGGCCAGCGCAATTTGCTCCGACCCGGTACGCCAGGCGGTGAAGGTGGCCAGCAGCCGCCCCTTGGCTGAGCAATAGCCCGCCAGCCGGGCCTGTGTGTCCCCCAGTGACAGCATGTCCTGGGTGAGTTGCCCGTGAAGAAATGACGCGCTGTCCGGCCCGGTGGCCAGGATCAAGCCCCAGTCCTGCAATCTGCAAGCGCCGCCCTGCGGGCGGACTTCGGCTTGCGAAGGTTCGTCTGAGCGGGAGCCGGGCAGGGGGCTTGGAGAAATCAAGGTCGACATCGGCTGATTATCATCAGCCGCCATGCCCGCTCCCAGACCGAGGTCTCCACTGCCCGTCGCCCCTCGGTGGCCTGGACGAACCTCTCGAACGGTCCGCCTTTTGCTCTGGGCGGCGGCCTTCCTCGTTCTGATGTCGGCCATTCTGGCCGGCGGTGTCGCTTGGTGGGTGTCCCGACCCTTGATCTTGGGGTCCGAGGTCGTGGAGTTGTCCATCGAACCGGGCATGACGCCCCGCGAGGTGGCGCAGGGCTGGGTGGCCGCGGGCGTGAAAACGTCGCCAGCTCTCCTTTATGAGTGGTTTCGCTGGTCTGGCCAGGCCCGGCGCATCCGTGCCGGCAGCTACGCCGCCGAGCCGGGCAACACGCCCCGACAGTTACTGGACAAGATGGTGCAGGGCGACGAGCAACTGGAAACGGTGCGCCTGATCGAGGGTTGGACCTTCCGACAGTTTCGGCAGACGCTGGCGCAGGCACCGCACCTTCGACCAGCGACCACGGCGATGAGCGATGCCGAGTTGATGAAGGCGCTGGGGTTGCCTGGTGTGTCTCCCGAGGGCCGCTTCTTCCCCGACACCTATCGCTACAGCCGCGGCGTGAGCGACCTCACGGTCCTGAAACGGGCCCACCAGGCCATGAAGGAGCGCCTGGACAGCGTCTGGTCTGAGCGAGCCGAGGGCCTGCCGCTGAAAAGCGCCGAGGAGGCGCTGATCCTGGCGTCCATCGTGGAGAAGGAAACCGGCCGTGCGTCGGACCGGGGCCGCATTGCCGGGGTCTTCGTGAACCGGCTTCGCATCGGGATGCCGCTGCAGACCGACCCCACCGTGATCTATGGCCTGGGTAAGGCCTTCGACGGCAACCTGCGCAAGCGTGACCTGCAGACCGACACGCCCTGGAACACCTACACCCGGCGCGGACTGCCGCCCACGCCGATCGCCATGCCGGGTCTGGCGTCGCTGAGGGCTGCCGTGCGGCCGGAGCTCACCCAGGACCTGTACTTCGTTGCACGTGGTGATGGCAGCAGCGTCTTCAGCCCCACGCTCGAAGCCCATAATCGCGCCGTGAACAAATACCAACGCGCTGGGCGCTAGGCCCGGGAGCTTGCCCTTGCGGAGGGGCTTCACCGCGACGCCACTGCGATGACCGGGCGATTCATCACCTTCGAAGGCATCGACGGCGCAGGCAAGTCGTCGCACATCCAGCACTTGTCCGCCTGGCTGCAAGGCCGTGGGCATGAGGTGATGCTGACGCGTGAGCCCGGTGGCACGCCCTTGGCCGAAACCCTGCGAGACCTGGTGCTGCACCAGGCCATGGACCCGATGACGGAGGCCTTGCTGGTCTTTGCGGCGCGGCGAGATCACCTGCAGCAGCAAATCCTGCCCGCACTGGCTGTTGGGCGTACGGTGCTGTGCGACCGCTTCACCGACGCCACGTTTGCGTACCAGGGCGCCGGCCGCGGCTTCGACCTGGCGGTGTTGTACCAGCTGGAAGCTTGGGTGCAAGCGGGCCTGCAACCCGATTTGACCCTGTGGTTCGATCTGCCTGCCCGCACTGCCGCTTCGCGGCGGGCTGCGGCGCGGGTGGCCGACCGGTTTGAGGCACAGGACGACGGCTTCTTCGAAAGGGTTCGGCAGGGCTACTGGCAGCGCCAACAAGCTCAACCCGATCGCTTCGTGGTGCTGGACGCCGAACGCGCGCCGCATGAAGTGTGGACGCAACTGACGGCAGCGCTGGAGGCACGAGGATGGTGACCCGTCGCACGGAGGTCGCCCCTGAAGAACTGCAGGCCCTGCGCACCGAGGATCTGGCCCTGCCATGGCTGGAAGCCCCGCTCCAGCAGGCCTTGGGCCAACACCGTGGTCACGCTCTGCTGATCATCGGGCACGCAGGTGCCGGTGCGCTGGAGTTCGCCCTGCGGGTGTCTCAAGGATGGTTGTGCGAGGCATCTCCGGCAGATGGGACTGCGGGCGGCGCTTCGCCCTCCAGGCTACCACCTTGTGGACACTGCGGCAGCTGTCGCCTTTTTCTCGCTCATACCCATCCGGACTTCCGCCTTCGGGTGCCGGAGGCGCTGGCCGTGGCGCGCGGTTTCCCCGTGGAGCTGGACGAGAAGCGCAAGCCCAGTCGACAGATCCGCATTGAGGCCGTTCGCCAGGCCATCGAGTGGATGACCACCACCTCGGGGCGCGGGCGCGGCCAGGTGCTCGCACTCCATCCCGCCGAGGCGCTGAACGCCGCGTCAGCGAGTGCCCTGCTCAAAACGCTGGAAGAGCCGCCCGTGGGCTCGCGGCTGGTGTTGACCACGGCTGATGCAGGTTTGCTCATGCCCACCCTCCTCAGCCGCTGCCAGATGCTGCGGCTGCCCCCGCCTTCTCGGGAACAGGCCCTGGCCTGGCTCCGAGGGCAGGGTGTTACGGATGCGGAAGTCTTGCTCGATGGGGCAGGGGGTATGCCCTTGACTGCCCGGCAGTGGAGTGCAGAAGGTATCAGCGGCGGCGCCTGGGCCGGCATTCCCCGCGCCGTGGCCCAGGGCGATGCGGCGGCTCTGCAAGGATGGCCGATTCCGCGAGTGGTGGACGCGTTGCAAAAGCTTTGTCACGACGCCGGCGTCCTCCAGGCAGGCGGGCAGGCGCGCTTCTTTCCGGCGCAGCAGGTGCCTGTAGGCGCTTCGCCGCAGCGTCTGGCTCAGTGGTACAAGGGGCTTCAGCGCGTGATGCGCCATGCAGATCATCCCTGGAGCGAGCCTTTGTTGATCGAATCGCTGGTGGCAGAAGGTCAGGCGGTGTGGGAACAATCAACGCGAGCCCATGCTGCGCGGGTTTCGGGCGCGCAGGTCAGGCCCGCACCTGCTCGCGAATGGGAAGCTTGAGATGTCGGCAGCGTCCAAGGCCGTGGCCGGCCAGGGCAGCCCCCCTGCGAGCTCCACGCCGGCCGCAAGGCAGAGCGTCATCCAACTGGTGTTCCGCGACACCGCCACGCTGTACGCCGCTTACATGCCCACCCTGGTGCACGGGGGGTTGTTCGTGCCGACCACGCGCAGTTTTCGCCTGGGTGAGGAAGTGTTGCTGCTCGTGGCTCTGCCCGACGACCCCGCCCGCTACCCCGTGGTAGGTACCGTAGCCTGGATCACACCGGCCAAGGCCGCGGGTGGACGGCCGCAGGGCGTGGGTGTGCATCTGCCGGGGGATGAAAAGACGCAGGCGCTGCGCCTGCGCATTGAGGAAATCTTGGGCACCGCCTTGGCCAGCAGCAAGCCCACTCAGACTCTGTAGTTCTTACCATTGAACAAACCTCAAGCGGCAGGCCTGTGGACGAGGTCCGTCACACGAGCTGATCCAGAGACTGCCCTGCAGTACCCGAACCCATGTTTGTTGATTCCCACTGTCACCTCACCTTTCCGGAGCTGAGCTCGCGCCTGACCGAGATCCGGCGTGCCATGGCGGAGGCATCGGTAGACCGCGCCTTGTGCATCTGCACGACCCTGGAGGAGGCGCCCGCCGTGTTGTCGCTGGCTCAGCAGCACGCCAACTTCTGGGCTTCAGTGGGTGTGCACCCAGACAACGAGGGCGTGGAAGAGCCGGATGTGGACGCCCTGGTAGCACTGGCCCGCGGCGAGAAGGTGGTGGCGATTGGCGAAACCGGGCTGGACTACTACCGCCTGGGCACCAGAACGCCGCAGGACATGGAGTGGCAACGCGAGCGCTTTCGCGTGCACATTCGCGCCGCCCGGTTGGCACGCCTGCCCCTGGTGGTTCACACGCGCAGTGCAGCGGAAGACACCTTGCGCTTGCTGAGGGAGGAGGGCGCTGAGCAGGCCGGCGGCGTCTTTCACTGCTTCACGGAGACCGCGCAGGTGGCTCGCGCAGCGCTGGACCTGGGCTTTTACATCTCGTTTTCCGGCATTCTCAGCTTCAAGAACGCGCAAGAGCTGCGCGATGTGGCCGCCTGGGTACCGTTGGACCGCTGCCTGATCGAGACGGACAGCCCCTACCTGGCGCCTGTGCCACACCGCGGAAAGATGAATTCGCCGGCCTTCGTGCCGCTGGTGGCGCAGGCGCTGGCCCAGGCCAAAGGCCTGTCGGTGGAAGAGGTGGCGCAGGCCACGAGTCGTAACTTTGAGACACTGTTTCTCAATCGCCAGACCCTCGCATAACGACTCCAAGAGTTAAAGGAGAACACGAATGAAAGCAAGAACCTGGATGAAGTCTTTCTTTCAAATTGTTCTGGCAGCTTCATTTTCTTTGTCCCACGCGGGCGCTTACGAAGACTTCTTCAAGGCTGTGGAGCTTGATGACGGACGGACGGTGACACAACTTCTGCGGCGCGGGTTCGACGTGAACTCGCCCAGCGACACCGGCCAGACGGCGCTTTTTCTGGCTTTGCGATCAGGCGCGCACCAGGTGGTCGCCGCATTGCTCACCGCACCAGACTTGAAGGTGGATCACGCCAACCAGGCTAACGAGACGGCCCTGATGATGGCCGCCCTCAAAGGGCATGTGGATTGGTGCAGGCGGCTGGTGGAGCGGGGTGCCTCGGTCAACCGAGAGGGGTGGACGCCATTGCATTACGCCGCCGCTGGCCCCAACCCGCAGACGGTGGCTTTCTTGTTGGAGCGGGGCGCTCAGGTGGATGCGCTGTCTCCAAACGGCACCACGGCTTTGATGATGGCAGCACGGTACGGAGACGAAGGGTCGGTGCCCCTCTTGCTGGCGGCCCGAGCCAACCCGAAGTTGCGCAACCAGAAGGACCTCGGTCCTGCAGACTTTGCCAAGGACGGTGGGCGTGAGGCCTTGGCCCTGCGGCTGGAGGCCCTGGCCCGGCCCTGACGCCCGGGTAAGGGCTGGGCTTGAGCCTGCGCAGTCCACGGCCGTAGTCGGCGCAGATCATGATCGCTTCACTTCGGGATCCGCGACATGGTTTCACCTTCAGGCTTCAACCCCTTTGCGTTGCTGATGGACCCCGCGTCCGTGATCGGTGCCGTCGAGTCTTCGGCGGGCTTGTCGAGTCTGCAAACCAGGGTGTTCAGGCCACTAGACCGCGGAAGCCGTGCCGCGACGGTCGATGCTGACCTGGCCGCCTACGACGCTGAAGTTGAAACGCAGACGGAGGAAGGGTCTGACACGCCTGTACAAGGCAACGAACCGTGAGTAATCGTCGAGTACGTATGCGCTACGATGTATATTATGTTAACTGATGTGGTTGCCGGGGGCTAAGGCTTACACTGAAGCACGGGTTGTGACGGCCAAGGACCTTGACGTTTGCCCCGACCGATCTTCGCAGCCTACATGGTGCGCGCTGATTGGCGTACATGCCCACGACGTATCAGCGTCGTGCCTCAAGCGCTGTGACAGGCGCCAACTGCTTAACGGCCTGGACCCCTGAAGGCCGGCTCCATGAGTCCGAAGCAACTTGCTTCTGGCGTTTTTAGACCACCTGCTGCACGTCAACGTGGCGGACAGCCCCAAAACTTGGCCGAAGATCACCTCGCTTGCTGACAATGCTGGCCTGGTGTCGTCGGGCCTGCAAACCAACGGAAACCTTGAAGCTCCATGGCCAAAGAAGAACTGATCGAAATGCGTGGAAAAGTGGAGGAAGTACTGCCCGACGCGCGTTACCGCGTCGTGCTGGACAACGGCCACCAAATGGTGGCCTACACCTCGGGAAAGATGCGCAAGAACCACATCCGCATCCTCGCTGGCGACAACGTTTCGCTGGAGCTCTCGCCCTACGACCTGACCAAGGGGCGTATCACCTTCCGGCATCTGGAAACCCGCCCCAGCGGACCGCCCCAAGGGCAGATGAGGCGCCCAGCACGCTGAGAATCTGGCCTGCCTACCGCAATCACCAACGGAAAAGGGCCCCTCGGGGCCCTTTTTCACGTCTGGCTGGCGGAGTCGGAGGGATTCGAACCCTCGATGCAGGTTTTGCCCACATACTCCCTTAGCAGGGGAGCACCTTCGGCCACTCGGTCACGACTCCAGCACTGGTTTGATTCTAGTTCAAGCCGCGCTGCCTTCGAGTTCGAAAGCGCGATGCAGAGCGCGCACAGCGAGTTCCATGTACTTCTCGTCGATCACGACGCTGGTCTTGATTTCGCTGGTGGAAATCATCTGGATGTTGATCGACTCTTCGCTGAGGGTGCGGAACATCTTCGCGGCTACACCCGCATGGCTCTTCATGCCGATGCCCACGATGCTGACCTTGCAGATCTTGGGGTCGCCCGTGACGGCGGTCGCCCCCATCGCTGGCGCGACCTGCCCCTTCAAAAGGTCCATCACACGCCCGTAGTCGTTGCGGTGAACGGTGAAAGAGAAGTCGGTTCGCCCATCGTTGGACACGTTCTGGATGATCACGTCCACGTCGATGTTCGCGTCGGCCACCGCACCCAGAATCTGGTAGGCCACGCCGGGCCGGTCCGGCACACCCAGCACGGTGACCTTGGCTTCGTCACGGTTGAACGCGATGCCGGATACGACGGCCTGTTCCATCTTCTCGTCCTCTTCAAAAGTGATCAGGGTGCCTGAGCGCGCTTCTTCGTGCAGATCGATGTCCCAGGGTGTGAAACTCGACAGCACGCGCAGAGGCACGCGGTACTTGCCGGCGAACTCCACCGAGCGAATCT
>CAYSOD010000076.1:0-11480 GCA_964432385.1 uncultured Rubrivivax sp. | reverse complement strand
CGTGGCGAGGAACAGCGTGATCGCGCCCCCCGTTTCGGCGCAGAAGCCACCCACCGGCTTGAGTTTGGTGATGCGCTGGCCCATGGTCTTGACGATTCGCCAGCCGCCGAACATCGTGCCCAGGCCGATGGCGATGTAGCAACTCCACACCACCCAGGAAGGCGGCTGCTTGTCGGACGCTGCGACCGAGCCGGTGGCGATCAGCAGCATCCAGATGATGCCGATGGTCTTCTGCGCGTCATTGCCGCCGTGACCCAGCGAATACAGCCCTGCCGAGACGAGCTGCAGCCGCCTGAACACGTTGTCCACCTTCAGCGGAGAGGTTCTTCGGCACAGCCAGGCCACGGCCAGCATCAACAGCGAACCGAGGGTGAAGCCCAGCAGGGGCGACACGAAGATGAAGGCCACGGTCTTCAGGATCCCGGCGCCGATGAGCTGACCCACACCCGCCTTGGCGATCACCGCGCCGACGATGCCACCGATCAGGGCATGCGAGGAACTCGACGGGATGCCGTACCACCAGGTGATCACGTTCCACGAGATCGCGCCCACCAGGGCGCCAAACACCACCACATGGTCCACGACTCCAGGCTCCACGATGCCCTTGCCTACGGTGGCCGCCACGCCAAGCTTGAACACGAAGATGGCCACCACGTTGAAAAAGGCCGCAAACACCACCGCCTGAAAAGGCTTGAGCACGCCCGTGGACACGACGGTGGCGATCGAATTCGCCGCGTCATGAAAACCGTTCATGAAGTCAAAGGCCAGCGCCAGCAGCACCAGCGCGACGATCACCCAGAACGCGACCTGGACCGATTCCATGGCCGATCGTGATCAGGAGTTCTCGAGCACGACACCCTCGATGAGGTTGGCGACGTCCTCGCAACGGTCGGAGATGGACTCGAGCAGCTCGTAGATCGCCTTGAGCTTGATGAGCTCGCGCACGTCAGGCTCCTCGCGGAAGAGCTTGCTCATGGCGCTGCGCATCACCCGGTCGGCGTCAGACTCCAGCCGGTCGATCTCTTCGCAGGTCTTGATGGCGGCATCGGCCACGGCGGGGTCGCTGAGCTTGGGCAGCAAGGTCACGGCGTACTGCACCCGTTCACAGCACCGGGCGCTGATGTCGCCCAGACGCCGCACCTCGTCGGTCATGTGCCGCACGTCATAGAGCGACATGGTCTCCGTGGCGTCCTGCAGCAAGTCCAGTACGTCGTCCATGGCGTTGATCAGGCCCAGGATCTGCTCCCGGTCGATGGGGGTGATGAAGGTCTTGTGCAGCAGCCGTATCACCTCGGCCGTGATGCGGTCGGCCGAGCGTTCGGCCACGTCCACATCGGCGGCGTACTTCTCGCGCAGCGTGGGCTCCGCGTAATGCGTCACCATGGCCATGAAGGCCCGCGCGCCCTCGACGATGCGGTTGCCATGCTCGTTGAAGAGGTCGAAGAAATTGCCCTCGCGGGGCATCAGCTTGCCGAAGATCATCGCGCCAGATCCTCAAGTCGAACGAAAGATGAAGTACACCGCGCCCACGAGACACAGCCCGGCCCACAGGTAGTCCAGCTTGAGCGGCTCGCCCATGTACAGCACCGCAAAGGGCACGAAGACCAGCAGCGTGAGCACCTCCTGCCCGATCTTGAGCTGCGCCAGGCTCAGGCCTCCGGTATGACCGATGCGGTTGGCAGGCACCTGCAACAGGTACTCGAACAGCGCGATGCCCCAGCTGACCAGGGCTGCGACCCACCAGGGCTTGGAGGCGAGGTTCTTCAGGTGGCCGTACCAGGCCAGCGTCATGAAGACGTTGGACAACAACAGCAGACCGAAGGTCTGTACCGGCACCGGCCAGGAACTCACCGCACTCTCTTCATGAGCCACCCGAGGGGCCCGCGCCCGAGCCCTCTGCGGAACCCGCTGAGCCTGCCGCACGCCCGCCACGTCGCCGCCGGCGGCGGCGCTTGCGCTCCGGGGCGTCCGCGGCATCACCGTCCTGGTCCTGGCCCGCTGAAGCCTGCTCACCCGCCTCGCCGGCCGGTGCCTGCGTGTCTCGCGCCGGGGCGCGGGTGCGTGGCCCCGGCACCCGCCGCATCTGGGTCGCCTTCAAAGTCTGCAGCAAGGCTTCACGCTCTTCCTCGGTGCCCAGGGAGTAGTCCTCCCACCACTCGGCCAGCTCCTGCGACACCTCGTCCACGTCCGCCCGCAGCCGCAGGAAGTCAAACCCAGCGCGGAACCTGGGCTGCTCTACCAAGCCGGGGGCCGAGGAGACGGTCCGGCGTTCCAGGCGCGGCTGCATCTGCCAGATCTCGCGCATGTCCGCCGCCAGCTTGCCACGCCCGGAAATGTCGCCAATGCGGGCCTCGAACACCGCATCAATGGCCTGCTGCAACGCCGGGAAGGGGGATTCGCCCGCCTCCTTGAGCGTCGTCCAGCGCCCCAACACCTCATGCCACAGCAGGCAGGCCAACAGGAAGCTCGGCGCCACCGGCTTGCCCTCGCTCACGCGGCGGTCGGTGTCCTGCAGCGCCAGGTCGATGAAGGCCTTGCGGCGTGGATCCTGAGCACCGCCCTCCATCGCCGCCTCGAGCACCGGGAAGATGCCGCTGACCAGACCGAGCCGCTGCAGCACGTCCAGGCTGGCGACCGCATGGCCTGTCTGCAGCAGCTTGATCATCTCGTCGAACAGGCGCGAGCCGGGCACCTGCGTCAGGCTCGCGGCCATGGCCTGCACCGGCTTGAGCGTCTTGGGCTCGATGGTGAAGCCCAGCTTGGCCACGAACCGGGCCACGCGCAGCAGCCGCACCGGGTCTTCGCGGTAGCGGGTGACCGGATCGCCGATCATGCGCAGCACACGGGCCCGCACGTCGGCAAAGCCGCCGTGGTAGTCCACCACGGTGCGTGTGACCGGGTCGTAGTACATGGCGTTGACCGTGAAGTCGCGCCGCGCGGCATCTTCGATCTGGGGGCCCCAGACGTTGTCGCGCAGCACGCGCCCACTGGCATCCACCACATGGGTCTTGCCCGCAAGTTCGGCGCGCGAGGTTTTTTCGTTGCCCTCCACCTGCTCGGCCACGTCGGCCCCCAGCAACGCGCGAAAAGTGGAGACCTCGATGACCTCATGCTCGCGCCCGCGACCGAACACCACGTGCACGATGCGAAAGCGTCGGCCGATGATGAAGGCGCGCCGGAAAAGAGACTTGACCTGCTCGGGCGTGGCGTTGGTGGCCACGTCGAAGTCCTTGGGGCGGCGTCCGACCAGGAGGTCGCGCACCGCCCCGCCGACGACGTAGGCCTCAAAGCCGGCGTCCTTGAGTGTGCGCACCACACGCACCGCATGGTCGTCCAGCAGGTCCGGGTCGATGCCGTGCTGCTCCGCGCTGATCTCCACGCGCTGGCCGAGCGGCGTCGCCTTGAAGGCCGGCTCGGCGGGCTCGGGCGGCTCGGTAGCCCTGCCCAGCAGCCGGTGGATGAATTTCTTGATCATTCGAAGAGGTTCAGGACGGTCCAGCCGCGCTCGGCGGCGATCTTCGCGAGGGCCGGCGCCGGGTTGGTGGCGACCGGGTGGGTGACGAGTTCGAGCAGCGGCAGGTCGTTGGTGGAGTCGCTGTAGAACACCACTTCGTCGAAGGCGTCCAGGCGGGTGCCCTGCTGCGCCAGCCATTGGCTGACACGCTCGATTTTGCCCTCCCGCAGGCAGGGGGTGCCGCGGATCCTGCCCGTGACTCGCCCGTGGGCGTCGCGCTCGAGCTCGGTGGCCAGCAGCGTCTCGATCCCAAAGGCCTTGGCAATGGGCGCCGTGATGAAGTCGTTGGTCGCGGTCACGATGGCCAACTGATCCCCCCGCTGGCGATGCCGGGCCACCAGAGCGTGGGCGCTCTCGCGCAGATGGGGGGCGATCACCTCGCGCATGAAGCGCTCGGACATCTGCTGGATATCTTCCGCTTCGCGATCACGCCAGGACGAGGTGGCGAAGTCGATGTAGGCGTGCATGTCCAGGCGCCCCGCCTGGTAGTCGAGAAAGAACGCGTCGTTGCGACGGGCGTGGTCCTGCGGGTCGGCCCAGCCGATCTGCACCATGAACTGGCCAAAGGCGTGATCCGAATCCGTGGGCAGCAAGGTGCCGTCCAGATCGAACAGAGCCAGTCTCATCAGCCCAGCTCCAGGCGCGGCTGTATCTCGAGACCCGGCGGTGTGGGGCTCTCGGCCAGCATCTGCCGCAGCAGCGGCACGGTGAGCGCTCGGGCGTGCGCCAGCGCGTACTCGTCCAGCCGATCCAGCATCTGCATGAGGTGCCCCAGATCGCGCGCAAAACGGCTCAGCAGGTAGTCCATCACCTCGTCGCTCAGAAAGACGCCGCGGCGGTCGGCCTCACGCCGCAGCACAGCGCGGGTCTGGGCCTCCGACAGGGGCTGGACGGCGTGCACCTGTCCCCAGCCGAGGCGGCTGCGCAAGTCATCGCGCAGCGGCAGATCCACCGGGGGCACCGGGCCCGCCGCGGCCCAGGGCACGCCGTGGGACTGCGCCTCCACCAGCAGTGCAAAAGCCTCGCGCTGCGCCTGGGTGGGCAGCAGGTGCACATCGTCCAGGAGGAGCAGGCTCACACTGGGGTCGAAACTCCAGGGCACAGGTGCCTGCGCATCGAAGCGGGTCACCCCCAGCCCTTGCTGCTGGCAAGCATGCCCCAAGGCGCGCAAGAGGTGGGTCTTGCCGCTGCCTCCCGGACCCCACAGGTACACGGGCGAGCAAGGCGGGATCTCGGCGCGCAGCAGCGCCACCAGCAGCGCGTTGGCGCCTTCCACGAAGGAGTCGAAACTGGCCAGCGGCTGCGGGACCAGCGGAAGGGGCACCTGCCTCATCCGGTGAACAGGCGGCTGGTCAGGTAGGCAGCGCGCAAGCGCTTCAGTGCCACCAGCGCCACAGCGCTCAGCGGCAGGGCCACCAGCACCCCCACGAAGCCGAACAGATGGCCGAAGGCCAGCAGCGCGAAGATCACCGCCAGCGGGCTCAGGCCGATACGCTCGCCCACGAGCCGGGGGGTGAGCACAAAGCTTTCCAGCAACTGGCCCAGGCCGTAGACCACGGCCACCGCGATCAGCCCCTGGAGGCTCGCGAACTGCAGCAAGCCGGCGAGCAAGGCCAGCACCAGGCCCAGGCCAAAGCCGATGTACGGGATGAAGATGGCCAGGCCGGTGAAGACGCCCACCGGCACCGCCAGATCGAAGCCGAAGAGCGCCAGGCCCACGGCGTAATACACCGCCAGCACCAGCATCACCAGCAACTGCCCGCGCAGGTACTGCCCGAGCAGGCCATCGCACTCCTCGAGAAAGGTGTTCACCGAGGCGGCTTGGCGCTGTGGAATCAAGGCCTGCACGCGAGCGACGATGGTCGGCCAGCCCATCAGCAGGTAAAACAGCACCACCGGCACCAGCACGGCATTGCCGGCGATGGCCAGTGCCACGCTGCCGCCAATGCGCGCGGAGCTGAGCAAGGCCGCAAGGCCCTCCTCGGCGTTGGCATTGAGGTACTTGAGCACGAAGGCCTTGATGCTGGGCACGTCCAGGGACACGTGAATGCCCTGCTGCGCCAGCCAGGGGGTCAAGGTTTGGTTCAGGCGTTCGGCCAGCAAGGGGATCTGCGCCTGCAGCAGCGGGATCTCCTTGGACAGGATGGGCACGATCAGCAACGCCGTGGCCAACACGGCCAGCACCATCGCGATCTCGACGATCAGCACGGCGAGCACCCGCGGAACACGTCGGCTGGCGAGCCTTTCCACGGCAGGGTGAAGTGCGTAGGCGAGGATGGCGCCAATCAGAAACGGGGTCAGCACCGGGGCCAGCAGCCACAGCAAGCCAAAGCCGACCAGACCGATGCCCAGCCAGCCCAGCATTCGCCGCTGCGCAGGCTGCAGGGTCATGACAGCCAGCGGCCATTGCCCGGCCGTCCAATGCGGGCCATGCGCTCGCGCAAGGCGGGGGCGTCCTCGGCATCGGCGCAATGCTCGAGGTAGGTCTGCAGATCGGCCAGTGCCGCATCTTCCAGCCCCAGTTCGGCGCAGGCCAGGCCGCGGTCGCGGTGCTCCGACCAGGCCTGAGGCATCAGCCGCACCAGCCGCTCCTGCACCTGCAGCAAAGCCGGCCAGTCTTCAGCCGACAGGTGGATTTCCTTGAGGTTGCGCAACAGGCGCGCCAGAAACTCGCGCGGGCTGGCTTCCTGCAGGAACAGGCCCAGCGGCACCTCGAAGTCGCCCACCAGGCCGCGCTGGCGCCGGTAGGGGCCCAGGCGCTCTTCCAGATCGTCGCGCGACAGCGACTGCCCCGTGAAGGGGTCGATGACGACCTCACCCCGCGGCAGCCGCAGCTTGACCAGGAAATGACCGGGAAAGCTGATGCCGCGCGCCTTCAAGCCCGCATGGCCGGCCATCTCGATGTACAGCAAGGCCAGGGTGATGGGAATGCCGCGGCGCGAATCAAGCACGCAGTGCAGGTAGCTGTTGTCAGCAGCGTAGTAGTCGTTGACGTTGCCGCCAAAGGCCAGTTCATCGAAAAAGTAACGGTTGAGCCAGCGCAGGCGCTGCAGCGGGACCGCATCGGCGGGAATGCGGCGTGCCAGCCGGCTGCCCAGGCGGTCCAGCGCCACCATCACTGCCTGTGGGTCCAGGGCAGGGTCGCGGTCCTGGCCCACGGCGACGGCCGCCTCCAGCAGGGGGAATCCCTCGTCCTCGGCCACCAGGGTGGCGAAGTACTCCAGAGTCGAGGGCACCTCCAGGCGCACACCGCCGCTCACAGGCTCACCTTCACCGGCGCTTTCATGTGGGGAAGTCTAGTGCAGGGTCAAGGCGCGCGGCGCATGAAGGCCCACCACTTCAGGCCCAGCAGCCTCAAGACCGAGAAGTACAGCACCGCCGCGGCCGCCACGGCACCCGCCAGCCACAGGACCCGGGTCCAGGGGGAGGCCTGCAGTGCCAACCAGTCCATGCGCACGTTGACAGCCTGAAGTGCGGCCGCCAACAGTCCGCAGGCCAGCGCCACGCGCAGCAGGAAGACGCCCCACCCGGGGCCGGGCAGGTAGGCACCGGCCCGAAGCAGCCCGACCAGCAACCATGCTGCGTTGATCATGGCCGCCAGTCCGATGGACAGCGCCAGGCCGGCGTGACCCAGCCAGGGCACGAAGGCGGCGTTCAGCCCCTGAGTGATCAACAGCACCACCACGGCGATCTTCACGGGCGTGCGGATGTCTTGCCGGGCATAGAAGCCCGGGGCCAGCACCTTGATGGCGATCAAGCCCAGCAGCCCCGTGCCGTAGCCCTGCAATGCGAGCACGGTTTGCGCCGCATCACGCGCACCAAAGCGCCCGTAGTGGTACAGCACCGCCACCAGGGGATCGGCAAAGACCAGCAAGGCCACGGCGCAGGGCAGGGCGAGCAGCACCACCATGCGCAGACCCCAATCCAGCATGGCCGAGTAGCCGGCGCCATCGCCGCCCGCCTGGGCTGCCGACAGGCGGGGCAGCAGCACCACGCCCAGCGCCACCCCCAGCAAGGCCGTGGGGAACTCCATCAACCGGTCGGCGTAGGTGAGCCAGGAGACCGAGCCGACCTCCAGGTGCGACGCGATCTGCGTGTTGATGAGCAACGACACCTGCGCGACTGACACCCCCAGCAGGGCCGGGCCCATTTGCCGCAGGATGCGCCCGACGCCCGGATGCGCCCAGGCTTGCGCCACCCGGCGCGGGTGCCAGCCCAGCCGCGGGGCCATGCCCACGCGGCGCAGGGCCGGCCACTGCACGGCCAGTTGCAGTACGCCCCCCAGCATCACGCCCACGGCCACCGCGTAAATGGGCTCCACACCCATGGATTGGAACCACGGTGCCCCCCACCAAGCCGCCACGATCCACGACAGGTTCAGCAGCACAGGCGTGGCCGCGGGGACGACAAACCGCCGCCAGGTGTTCAACACGCCGGCCGCCAGCGCCACCAGGGACATGCAGGCGATGTAGGGGAACATCAACCTGGTCATGAACACGGCGTGGTCGAAGGCCGCAAGACCGGACGCCATCATCCAGACGATGACGGGCGCGGCCACCACGCCCAGGGCTACGGTGGCCAACAGCACCCAGAAAAGCACGGTGGCCACGGCGTCCACCAAGCGGTGCGTGGCGTCGTCACCGTCTTTCTCCCGCGACGCTGCCAGCAAGGGAACAAAGGCCTGAGAGAAAGCACCTTCGGCGAACAGGCGCCGCAGCAGGTTGGGGATGCGAAAAGCAACGTTGAAGGCATCGGTGACGGCACTGGCTCCGAAGGCTGCCGCCATCAGTTGCTCCCGCACCAGACCGGTGACGCGCGATGCCAGCGTCAAAAGGGAGACGGTCGAGGCCGCCTTGAGAAGGTTCACGGTAGGAGGGGTGTGCAGGCAATGCTCAGTTTACGAGAGGGCTCACGGGCCTTGGGCCAGGGCGGCGGCGGGGCGGCCTTCGCCTGTCGTGAACTTGCTATACTCGACGGTCTTTGGGCAATGCTGCCCGAGACTTACACCGTTCAACCCTCTGCGCGTCCGCGCCAGCGAAGCATTCCATGGCCACCTCGTCCAAAGCCAAAAAGAAGACCGTTCGTATCGCCTCGGGGCGCAAGCGCGCACGTCAGGACGTCAAGCTGAACGCGCACAACTCGGCGCTGCGTTCGCAGTTCCGCACCGTGGTCAAGAACATTCAGAAGGCCGTGACCGCAGGCGACAAGACCAAGGCGGCCGACCTGTTCAAGTCCGGCCAGAGCGTGATCGACTCCATCGCCGACAAGGGTCTGTTCCACAAGAACAAGGCTGCACGCCACAAGAGCCGTCTGTCCGCCAAGATCAAGGCGCTGGCCGCCTGAGGCAGTACTGTTGCTGCCCTGAGAGCACCATCGAAGCCCGTTGGCGCGGGTTTCGGGTACCAATAAAAGGCCCGCACCAGCGGGCTTTTTTTCATGGCAACTCGCCTTCCTTGCTCAGGCGGGTGCGCGCGGCGCCTCTGGCAGCAAACAGGCCTCGAAGACTTGAAGCTCGTTGTCGCGGGCGAAATTCATCACGAAGTCCCAGGCCATGGGCTCGAGCCCACGCAAGGACTCGTTGACCACCACGCACTTGACATCGTCGAGGCTGGTGGGTACGCAGTAGGGGGAGTATCCGATGAAGGCCCCGATGCCACCGGTCCCGCCGCCTGGGCGGAAAGACGACATGGCGCCTGCCAGGCGCTCGGCCCAGTCGCTGGGCCGAAAGGCCCGGCCTTCCTTGGTGATGCCTTGAATGAAAAGTTGACGCGAAACACTCATGCCGTGAGAACGCAAAACCGTCGCGAAGCCCCTGCCAGATGGCGCTTCCCAGTCGTCGGAACCGACGCCAGCCTGCCCGGTAGGGTCGCACATTGGCATTGTGGCCCCGGCCTGTTGCGTTGCAGCATCGCCCGAGCTTCGCAGCCTCTGCTGGCAAGGCGCTGACGCCGCAGCGCGAACCTAGAATCAAGGTCGGCCGGTCAAGCGCCGCAAGGTGCGCCCGGCCCTTTTCTTTGCTGCTGCGACTTTCCGACAAGAGGAGCCGTGACCATGAATGCCGTCGCCGAACCCGCCATCACCCGGCCCATGCCCCATGTGATGAACACCTATGGCCGCCTGCCGATCGCGCTGTCGCACGGCAAGGGCTGCTGGGTGTGGGACACCGAGGGCCGACGCTACCTCGACGCCCTGGGCGGCATCGCCGTCAATACCCTGGGCCACGGCCACCCCAAGCTGGTGCCTGCCTTGCAGGACCAAGTGGCCAAGCTGATTCACAGCAGCAACTACTACGAGGTGCCGCTGCAGGAGCAACTGGCCGCCACGTTGTGCGAGCTCTCGGGCCTGGACAGCGTGTTCTTTTGTTCCACCGGGCTGGAGGCCAATGAAGGCGCGCTGAAGATCGCGCGCAAGTACGGGCACGACCGCGGCATCACACGCCCCGAGATCATCGTCTACGAAAAGGCCTTCCACGGGCGCTCCATCGCCACCCTGTCGGCCACGGGCAACCCGAAGGTGCAGAAGGGCTTCGAGCCGCTGGTCGAGGGCTTCGTGCGCGTGCCGCTGAACGATCTGGAGGCGGTGGAACAAGTTGCGCGCACCAACCCCAACGTGGTGGCGGTGTTCCTGGAGACCATCCAGGGCGAAGGGGGCATCAACCCCTCGCGCTGGGAGTACCTGCAAGGCCTGCGCAAGATCTGCGACGAGCGCGGCTGGCTGTTGATGTTGGACGAAGTGCAGTGCGGCATCGGCCGTACGGGCAAGTGGTTCGCCCACCAGTGGGCCGGCATCGTGCCTGACGTGATGCCCCTGGCCAAGGGCCTGGGGTCGGGCGTGCCCATTGGCGCGGTGGTCACTGGCCCCAAGGCCTCGGGCGTGCTGGGCCCGGGCAACCACGGCACCACCTTTGGTGGCAACCCCTTGTCCATGCGCGCAGGCGTCGAGACGCTGCGCATCATGCGCGAGGACGGCGTGATGGAGAACGCGGCCAGCGTGGGCGCACGCTTGAAGGCCGGTCTGGAGCGCGAAATTGGCGCACTGGCCGGCGTGAAGGAGATCCGCGGAGCGGGCCTGATGCTGGGCATCGAACTCGACCGGCCCTGCGGCGTGCTGCTGGGCCGTGCCGCCGAGGCCGGGCTGATGATCAGCGTCACAGCGGACAGCGTGATCCGCCTGGTGCCGCCACTGATCCTGTCCGCCGAGGAAGCCGACCAGATCGTGGCCATCCTCAGCCCGCTGGTGAAGGCCTTCCTGGCCGAAACAAAGGCATGAGACCGGGGCACGCGCTCATGAAGCATTACCTGCAGTTCAAGGACCTGCGTGCCGAGGAATACGCCTACCTCTTCGAGCGGGCCAAGATCATCAAGACCCGCTTCAAGAACTACGAGCGCTACCAGCCACTGACCGACCGCACGCTGGCCATGATCTTCGAGAAGGCCAGCACGCGTACCCGCGTGAGCTTCGAGGCCGGCATGTACCAAATGGGCGGCTCGGTGGTGCACCTGACCACTGGCGACAGCCAACTCGGCCGGGCCGAGCCGGTGGAGGACTCGGCCCGCGTGATCAGCCGCATGGTTGACATCGTGATGATCCGCACCTTCGAGCAAAGCAAGATCGAGCGCTTCGCCGCGCACTCGCGCGTGCCGGTCATCAACGGGCTGACCAACGAGTACCACCCCTGCCAGATCTTGGCGGACCTGTTCACCTTCATCGAAGCCCGCGGCATGGACCGCCGGGGCGCCATCGACATGGACTGCCTCAAAGGCCGCGTCGTGGCCTGGGTGGGTGACGGCAACAACATGGCCAACACCTGGCTGCAGGCTGCCGAGATCCTGGGGTTCAAGGTGCATGTGAGCACCCCGAGCGGCTATGAAATCGACCCCGCCGTGGCCGGCGTGAAGGACGCCGGCTGCTACCGCGTGTTCCAAGACCCGCACGAGGCGTGCGAGGGCGCCGATCTGGTCACGAC
>CAYSOD010000075.1:0-11754 GCA_964432385.1 uncultured Rubrivivax sp. | reverse complement strand
AGCGCGAGGTGTGGGACCGCTGCATCAACACCAGCGACCGCACCAAGTCCGAGATCAACCTCGCGCAACGCTTCCCCACGCCTTTCCGGCAGGACGTGGTGGCCGCGGCACGCCAGATCGGCCTGGACCCGGCCTATGTCTACGGCCTGATCCGACAGGAGTCGCGCTTCATCATGGACGCCCGCTCGCACGTGGGCGCCTCCGGGCTGATGCAGCTCATGCCGGCCACCGCCCGCTGGACGGCCAAAAAAATCGGCCTGGACTTCAAGCCCGAGATGATCAACGACCGCGAGGTCAACCTGAGGCTCGGCACCGCCTACCTCAAGCTCGTGCTGGACGACTTCGGCGGATCGGCTGCCATGGCCGCCGCTGCCTACAACGCCGGCCCCAGCCGCCCGCGCCGCTGGCGCGAGGGCCCACTGATGGAGGTGGCCGCCTGGGCCGAGAACATTCCATTCAACGAAACCCGGGATTACGTGAAAAAAGTGCTGTCCAACGCCACCGTGTACGCCGCCCTGCTCGAAGGGGCCCAGACCCTGGCGCTCAAGGTGCGCCTGGGCGCCGCTATCGGCCCGCGCGACAGCAACGCCCCGAGTCCTGACAAGGAGCTGCCATGAAAGGGGATGTGGCTGTCCTGGGTGGCACGGGTTTCGTCGGCCATGCCGTATGCGAGCATCTGGTGGAGCGCAGCGGCGGCGCAGGCGGGCGCATCGTGGTGCCCACGCGACGTCTGCGCCATGGCCTGGCCATCCAGTCCCTGCCAACCGTGCAGCTGGTGCAGGCCAACGTCCATGACGACCGCGACCTGGCCCGCGTGCTGGCCGGTTGCGAGGCTGTGGTGCACCTGGTGGCGATCCTGCATGGCAGCGAAGCCGAGTTTGACAGGGTGCATGTCCAACTGCCACGGCGCGTGGCCGCGGCCTGCAAGTCAGCCGGCGTGCACCGCGTCATCCACATCAGCGCCATTGGCGTGTCGCCGGGTGCGCCGTCCAGGTACCTGCGCAGCAAAGCGGCTGGCGAGCGGGTGTGGCAAGACTCGGGGCTGGATGTCACGGTGCTGCGCCCCAGCGTGATCTTTGGCGCGCGCGACCGCTTCCTCAACCTCTTCGCGCAGTTGCAGGCCTTGGCACCCTTCGTGCCGCTGGGCGGCGCCCACGCGCGCTTCCAGCCCGTGTGGGTGGAGGACGTGGCGCAGGCCGTGGTGAATTGCCTGGGCCGGCCGTCCACCATCGGGCAGACCTATGAATGCGCAGGGCCGCAGACCTACACGCTGGCCGAGCTCGTGCAGCTGGCCGGGCGACTGAGCGGCCACCCGCGCCCCGTGCTGCCCCTGCCGCAGGCGCTGGCACGCCTGCAGGCCCTGCTGATGGAGTGGCTGCCAGGCGAGCCGCTGATGTCGCGCGACAACGTGGACTCCATGCAGGTGCCCAACGTGGCCACCGCCGGCCAGCCGGGGTTGGCAGATCTGGGCATCACGGCCTCGGCGGTTGAAGGCGTGGCCGCTGGGTACCTCGGCGGCATCGACGGGCCGGGCCGCTTCATGCCCTGGCGGTCGCGGCACCGGTGAGCGGCAGCAAGGCGGGTTTGCGCGATGCCTGAAGACGTGGCGCCCGGGCAGGCCTCACGCGCGCAGACTTCGCCAAACCACCAAGTGCCAATGAACCGGGCAGACCCCCACGCCCGCCTGGCAGGGCGCTGCTTCGAGGTGGGCGGCTGCGTGCGCGACGCCCTGCTCGGCCGACCTTCGACCGACCGGGATTGGGTGGTGGTGGGCTGCACGCCGCAGGAGATGCTGGAGGCGGGCTTTCGCCCCGTGGGCAAGGACTTCCCGGTCTTCCTGCACCCAGCCACCCAGGAGGAATACGCGCTGGCGCGGACTGAGCGCAAGTCGGGCCGCGGCTACCACGGCTTCAGCTTCCAAGCCGACACCGGCGTCACGCTGGAGCAGGACCTGGCCCGGCGCGACCTCACCATCAACGCCATGGCGCGCAGGCCCGACGGCACCCTGGTCGACCCCTACGGCGGCCAGCAGGACCTCACCGAACGCCGCCTGCGCCACGTGAGCGACGCCTTTGCTGAAGACCCAGTACGCCTGCTGCGAACGGCCCGCTTTGCGGCACGGTTCGGCGACTTCGAGGTGGCCCCCGACACCCTGGCGTTGATGCAGCGGCTGGTGGACGACGGCGAGGTCGATGCGCTGGTGCCCGAGCGCGTGTGGCAGGAACTGGCCAAAGGCCTGATGGAGCCCTGGCCGCGACGTATGTTCGAGGTGCTGCGCGCCTGCGGCGCCCTCCAGCGCCTGCTGCCAGAGGTGGACGCCCTCTGGGGCGTGCCCCAGCCCGAAGCCCACCACCCCGAGGTCGACACCGGTGAGCACCTGATGCTGGTGCTGCAGCAGTGCGCGCGAGTTCAAGCACCGCTGGCCGTGCGCTGGGCCTGCCTGATGCACGACCTGGGCAAGGGGAGCACACCGCGCGACCAGTGGCCTCGCCACATCGGCCATGAGCAGCGCAGCGCACGCCTGGCACAACGTGTGGCCGGGCGCCTGAAGGTGCCCACGGAGTGCCGCGAACTGGCCGACGTGGTGGCGCGCGAGCATGGCCATGTGCACGCCAGCGCCGGCCTGGGCGCCGAGGCCACCTTGCGCTTGCTGGAGCGCTGCGACGCTCTGCGCCGGCCAGAGCGCTTCTTGCAGGCTTTGCAGGCCTGCGAGTGCGACGCCCGTGGCCGCACCGGCCTGGAAGATCGACCCTACCCGCAGGCTCCCCGCCTGCGGGCGGCGCTGGGGGCCGTGCTGGCGGCGGACACGGCCACGGCCGCAGCACAAGCCCAGCAGCAAGGGCTCGCCGGCCCGGCCATTGGTCAGGCGGTGCGCAAGGCGCGGGTGCGGGCGCTGTGGGAGATCCATGACCACAGGCCCACCGCGGCATGAGCCCTCGCAACAAGCTGCCAGGCGCCTGGATCACGATCAAGGCTTGAAAGGCCTGCCCGGCCCTCCCGCCCGTTCTCGCCTTCCCTGGCTTGTTGGTTCTTGGGTTTGCCAGGCAGGGCGGTGGGGCCATGGCAACCAGCTTCAATTCGGTCGCAGGCGTACCCAGCGGCTGTCGCCGGGGCGCGTGGACGGTGGCCCTCCTGTGCGGCCTGCAATTCGCCGGATGGGGCTTCGGCTCGCTGGCGAGGGCCGCCCCGGACGCGATGGTCGATGACCTGCAGGCACGCTTTGACCAGGCGCGACGGCAGGGGGCCGTTCAACTGGGCCAGCGGCCGGTGTACCTGCAGTCCAGCGAGAGTCCTGAGCGTCTGGAGGGCGAAGTCCTCGCCCTGATCGAGCATCCTGTGCAGGAGGTGCGCGCCGCGCTGGCCCAGGCCAAGGCCTGGTGTGACATCCTCATCCTGCACCTGAACATCAAGTACTGCCGCGTGGTGCGCTCTGGCCGCGACGCCGCTGCCGATGAAGTGCTGGAGGTGGGCCTGGGCCGCAAATACGACGAGCCTCTGAGCAAGGTCCACTGGCTGCAATTCCGGTTCCGCACCCAGCCGAGCATGGGCGAACCTGCCAGCCGCCTGCCCCGCGTGGAGCTTCACGCCCCGCAGGGCCCGCTGGACACCCAGGACATCCGCATCGCAGTGCAGACCGCGGGCTTATCGGGCGGGCGCACGCTGCTGCAACTGCGCTACGTGTATGCCCAAGGCCCCGCAGCGCGCTGGGCCTTGCAGCTCTACCTGGCCACCGTCGGCCGGCACAAGGTGGGCTTCACGATGCAAACCGACCGACCCGACGGCGGCTCGGAGACGCCAGCCCAGGCCCAACCTGTGGCAGGGGTGCGCGGGCTTCTGGAGCGCAACACCGTGCGCTACTACCTGGCCATCGACGCCTACCTCGACGCGCTGGCCCTGCCGCCGGCGCAGCAACTGGAGCGGCGACTGCAGGACTGGTTTGCGGCCACCGAGCGCCACGCCACGCAGCTGCACGAACTCGACTGGGAGACCTACGCCCAGATGAAGCGGCTGGAAGTGCGCAGGCAGCAGAGTCCGCCCCCCGCTCGTCCCTGAACCGGCAGCCTCCATGAGCGCTGGGTCCAGTGGTCGTCAGCCTTTGAAGGTTTCGCGTCACCCTCCTGTGCGACGATCTGCTGAGCGGCTGAAGTCCGGCCCCCAAAGGCCTGGACGGAGCTCGAGGCGCGAGCACCGCAGATGAGCGAGGGGCACAACGATGCTGAGGCTGGCCGAGGGCATTCGCAAACACGGTTTCAGAAAGTGGTACGAGCGTGAACTGCTGTACGGCCACGCCCACCTGGGTGCGGTCATTCTCTGCACCCTGGGCCTGATGATGGCGCTGGAGGCCGCCACCCGGTTTCAATCCATCGCCGATCAGCTCGTGGATCTCACCGCGGTGGTGGTCCTTTCCGCCGCTGGCTTGTGGGCCCTGCGCCGCTACCTCTATCTGCTGATGCGGGCCGAGGCCATCGCCCACCAGGCCGACTGCCCGAGTTGCAAGGCCTACGGACGCCTGGAGCTCGTGCAACCGCCTGCCCATGCTGCGCCGCGACCGGATGCCGCCGCCACCGAGGTCACGGCGAGCCTGCGGGTACGGTGCCGGGCGTGCAGCCACGTGTGGGAGATCCACGACTGAAGAGGCGCGCCGGGCCTGCCCTGCTTCTCCCACCAACTCCCAGGGGCCAGGGCAAGGCCCCGGAAGGCTGCCACGTGCCTGCCAGGCGGCTCAGATCCACATGCCGATCAGCATGGCCAGCACGCTGAGCACCACGCTGCTGGCCAGCGGCACATGGTGCTCGCGCCCGCGCCAGCGAAAGCTGAAGTCGCCCGGCAGGCGGCCCAGCCCGATCTTGCGCAGCCAGGCCGAGAGCCCGTTGAAGAGCAGAAAGGCCAGAAGAAAGACGAGCAGCCAGCGCATGGGGTGGTCCGGTGAAAGGCCCGATCAGTTGAGCCCGAACGGCGCCTGCATCATCGCCGCTCGGGTGCGGGCGTCATTCACAGCCGGTGCGTGCGGTCACCCGCCGCGAAACCCAGCAACTCGAAATTAAGACCCCGCGTCAGCGCGATCACCTTGAAGAGTTCGCCCATCTCGTGCTCGGTCAGCAACTTCTGCGCGGCCGCACGCTCGGGCAGCGTGGCGCCTTCCAGCAAGTCTGCGATGCCGCAGTTCAGTAAGAAGCGGGCCTGGCTGGTGTAGCCGGCCACGTTCAGGCCTGCGTCCTGCGCCGCCAGCGCGATGGCCGTGAAATCCACGTGCACCGTGATGTCCTTCAGGCCCACATCGGCCAGCGGGTTGCCGTCTGCACGGTGGGCGCGGTGACACATCAGCGTGCCGCCCGTGCGCTGCGGGTGGTAGAGCTCGGCTTCGGGGAATCCGTAGTCGATGAACAGCGCCAGGCCGCACTCCAGGTGCTCGGCCAGCGTGGTCACGAAGGCCTGGGCTTGAGGCTGAATCTCCAACACCGTGCCCGGCACGAAAGGGCCGGCCACAGGCGGCCGCGCGTCGGTGGGGCGGTCTGCAAAGCACAGGGTCTCGTCGTGCCACACCACGCCACGCTCGCACCAGCCCTCGCCGTCATAGGCCAGCATGCGTGCGGGCATGGCATCCAGCACCTCATTGCCCAGCACCACGCCGCGCATGGCCTGCGGCATCTGCTCAGCCCACTGCACACGGTCACCCCAGGCGGCCAGGCGATCACGTTGCTGCGCGCGCAGACTGCCCGACACCTCCACGATGGTGTAGCGGCGCACGCGCTCGCCCAGCGTCAGCAACAACTGCTGCGCCAGCGCGCCCGTGCCGGCGCCGAACTCGAAGACCTCATCGGCCTGACCAGCTTGCAGGCCTTGGGCCACCTGCACCGCCAGGGCGCGGCCGAAGAAGGGCGAGAGCACGGGCGCGGTGACGAAGTCGCTGCCAGCGCCGAAGTGGTTCGCCATGCGCGAGCTCTCCAGCGCGGCGGTGCCAGGAGTGGCCGGCTGAAACGGAGCCGCCCCCGGCATCAGCCCGATGGGCGAATCGCCTCGCGCGTAGTAGCCCAGGCCGGGGGCGTACAAGGCCGTGTGCATGAAGCGGTCGAAGGGGATCCAGCCGCCGGCCGCCGCGATGTCCCGCCGCAGGTGGGCCAGCAGGGCCGCCGATACACTGCCGGGCTCGGTTTCACGCATCGCCGCCATTGTAGGAAGCATGACTTCGCGCCCCGTCGTTCTGGTCACCGGCAGCGCCCGCCGCGTGGGCCGCGCCATCGCGCTGGACCTGGCCGGCCATGGCTTCGATGTCGCCGTGCACTACCGCGGTTCGGCCGCCGAGGCGCAGGCCACGGCACAGGACTGCGTGGCCTCAGGCGCCCGCGCGCAGACCTTCCAGGCCGACCTGTCCGACGAGCCTGCCACACGCGCATTGCTGCCCGCCGTGGTGCAGGCCTTCGGCCGCGTGGACGCCGTGGTGAACAACGCTTCGGACTTCGAATACGACGATCCGGGCAGCTTCAGCTACGCCCTGATGGAGCGGCAGTGGCGTGCCAACACGGCACCGGCCATCGTGCTGGCACAGGCGCTGCACGCGCACGTGGCCAGCCGCGGGGGTATCGGCTGCGTCATCAACCTGCTGGACCAAAAGCTCTGGAACCAGAACCCGGACTACCTGT
This sequence comes from uncultured Rubrivivax sp., assembly GCA_964432385.1. Lineage (GTDB taxonomy): Bacteria > Pseudomonadota > Gammaproteobacteria > Burkholderiales > Burkholderiaceae_C > Rubrivivax. Next base: position 5,113 of record CAYSOD010000075.1, on the reverse strand, counting down.
CGCACACCCTGTCCAAGGCAGCGCTGGAAGCCGCCACCACCATGCTGGCCATGGGCCTCGCACCCACCGTGCGCGTGTGCGGCGTGGCCCCGGGCGTGACGCTGCTGTCCGGCGCCATGGCCGACGGGGAGTTCGAACGCGCCCACCGCATGACGCCTCTGCAGCGCTCGTCCACGCCGGAAGACATCGCCCGCGCCGTGCGCTTCCTGATCGATTCGCCCGCCATCACCGGCACCACCTTGCTGGTGGACGGTGGGCAGCACCTGGCCGGCCAGCCACGCGACGTGATGTTCCTGGCGCGGCAAAGTGCCGAGGTGGCAGAAAAGCAAGGTGGTGCGGTCCTCCACGCCGCTGGAACCGCCCAAGCTAGCGCCTGACGTTCCCTGCATGAACCCCTGATGAGCGCCCTGATCACCCACCCCGCACTGGCCGGTTGCCGGCGCCTGTTTCTGCGCAACCACGAGATCGCCGTTCACATCGGCGTCCATGATTTCGAGCACGGCGCGCCGCAGCGCATCCGCTTCAATGTGGACCTGTACGTGCCCCTGGCCCTGTCCACCCCCACCGCTGACGCGCTGGATGAAGTGGTCGACTACGACTTCATCCGCCACACCATCGCCCAGCGGGTGGCGCGCGGCCACATCGAGCTGCAGGAGACGCTGGCCGACGACCTGCTGCGCGCCATGCTGGCCCACCCCAAGGTGCGGGCGGCCCGCGTGTCCACCGAGAAGCCTGACGTTTACCCCGACTGCGAGGCCGTGGGCGTGGAGGTCTTCGGCCTGAAGCCGCACCCCACTGAGGCGCTGGCCTGAAGGAGCCGTTCCATGAACGCCGTCACCGAGCCATCCTTCGCCGAGGCAAACGCAAGCCTCGCGAGCAACGCAGCGCCTGGGAAGGAACACCAGGGCAAGACGCCCGTGGAGATCCGCAAGCTCTCCAAGCGGCTGCACCGGCAAGTGGGCCAAGCGATCGGCGACTTCAACATGATCGAGGCCGGCGACAAGGTCATGGTGTGCCTGTCTGGCGGTAAGGACAGCTATGGCCTGCTGGACATCCTGCTCAGCCTGCGTCAGCGCGCGCCCGTGCCCTTCGATATCGTGGCCGTCAACCTGGACCAGAAGCAGCCGGGTTTTCCGGAGGAGGTGCTGCCCGCCTACCTGCGCAGCCGCGAAGTACCCTTCCACATCGAGGCGCAGGACACCTACTCCATCGTCAAGCGCCTGGTGCCCGAAGGCAAGACCATGTGCAGCCTGTGCTCGCGCCTGCGCCGCGGCATCCTGTACCGCGTGGCCAGCGAGCTGGGCGCCACCAAGATCGCACTCGGCCACCACCGCGACGACATGGTGGTCACGCTGCTGATGAACATGTTCTTCGGCAGCCGCATGAAGGGCATGCCGCCCAAGCTGGTGAGCGATGACGGCCGCCACGTGGTGATCCGCCCGCTGGCCTATGTGGCCGAGAGTGACCTCGCGCGTTGGGCCACGCACCGCCATTTCCCCATCATCCCGTGCACGCTGTGCGGCAGCCAGGACAACCTGCAGCGAGTGCAGGTCAAGAAGATGATCCACGAGTGGGAGCGTCAGTACCCAGGGCGTATCGACAACATGTTCTCTGCCATGGGACACATCGTGCCCTCGCACATGATGGACCGCAAGCTCTACCCCTTCGAGACGCTGCAGGCTTCAGGGGTGGCGGATCCGCAGGGCGACCGGGCCTTCGACGAGGACGACGACGAAGCCTGTGCGCCACCTGCGGCCGCGGGGCAAACCATTCGCATCGACGCCATCGGGCGAGCCGGTGGCGCAGGTGCTTCCAACGAAAGGAGCTCACCATGGTCACCAATGGAGTCTTTGGAGCCCTGACCACAGGGCGCACAGGAGCGGAAGCGACCACCTGGGGCTTCGCGCACAGTACGGCACGCGCTACTGCATGCGCCGTCGCACTCGCCGCAGCGCTCGCACTCAGCGGCTGCGCGGGCATGGCCACGCTCAGCAGCGAGGTGGCAAGCTACGGCGACTGGCCGCGGGGTCAGGCCGCCGGCACCTACGCCTTTGAGCGCCTGCCCTCACAGCAGGCCCGGGCACAGGATCAGGACGCACTGGAAGCCGCTGCGCGGCCTGCGCTGGAGGCAGCAGGCTTCAAGCCCGCCGCCGCAGGCGCGGAGCCGCAGGTGCTGGTGCAGGTGGGCGCCCGCGTGACGCGCACCGACCGCTCGCCCTGGGACGACCCACTGTGGTGGCGCGGCAGCTTCGGCTATTGGCGCTACGGCCCCTGGCCCGGGCCATCCTGGCGATTGGGCATGCGCATGGACTCGCCCCGCTACGACCGCGAGGTGGCCGTGCTGCTGCGCGACCGGGCCAGCGGCAAGCCGGTCTACGAGGCGCGGGCCAGCAGCGACGGCTACTCGACGGGCAACGCCCAGCTGCTGGCGGCCATGTTCGCTGCGGCGCTCAAGGACTTTCCAGCCGTTGGGTTGAACCCGCGCACGGTGGTGGTGCCGCTGGGGAACTGAGGCCCCCAAGGTCCGGGCGTTGCCCGGCCCGGCCCCCCAAGGGGGCGCAAGAAAACTTGGGAACGGCCCGGCGTTTTCTTGGAGGCCCCCAAGGTCCGGGCGGTGCCCAGCCCCCCACAGGGGCGCAGGAAGACTTGGGAACAGCCTGGCGTTTTCTTGAAGACCCCCCAGAGTACGGCTACGGCCTGCTCAAGGCCGCGCCGCCACCTGCATGGGTGCGCGTGAAGCCAGCGCCCGCAGGTCACCCTCCCAACCCTGCAGCTTGTCTGCGAGGTGCCGCCGCTGCGCGAGGGTGGCCGCGTTGTGCACAGACGCGGCCAGCTCGCATTGGTGCAGGGCCAGCCGCTCGCGGTAGCCCGAGCTGTCCGGTGCTGCGGCGAGCCAGCGGCGCTCCATCGCTTTGCGCAAGTCAGCGGACACCTGCTCCCGCGGGCGGCGGTCACCTGAGAGCTTGCGCAGCGTGGCCATCATCTCGGCCTGGCTGGCCTGGCGTTCGGCCCACCATCGGGCAGTGTCGAAGGGCGAGGCCCGCACGCTGGCCGCCACCAGCGCCCGCTGCGCGGGCTCCAGCGTGCCGTAGAAGGTCTCGAAGCGCTCGATGGTGCGCTCGGTGGAGGCCTCCCAGCGCTGCTCGGTGCGCGGTTGCAGGAAGTCCTTGCGGCGCTTGGCGTCATCGTCTTCCAGACGGCGCTCCAGGCGCGCCAGTTGCTCAGCACTCAATGTGGGCACCACCTCGGCGGCCAGGGGCAGCACCCGCTCCATCAAGGGGTCGATGCGCCGGCGAGCCTCGTCAGACCAGCGACAGACCTGCTGCGGCGTCACGGCGGCACCCGTCTCACCTCGGGTTCGGGCCAGCCAGCTGGCGTAGTCATTCAGCTGCGTCGCCCGGTGCCAAGCAAACCACTGGGCCAGCGCTTCCTTGGTGCGGGCTGACTGCTCGGGAGTGAAGGCCAAGCGCGAGTCCAGCCACCAGTGCGCCAGAAAAGGCCCCTGGTCGTAGCCCAGGCGCACGGCGCTGCAACCGGCCACGCCAAGCAGCGCCGAGAGGGCGAGACCGATAATCGCCCCCCTTCTGACAAGCGTCGACAAGGTCCTGAGCATGGTTTCCAGCGTGGCGTTGAATGTGGTGGTGATGGCAGCGGGCAAGGGCACGCGCATGAAGTCGGCGCTGCCCAAGGTGCTGCACAAACTGGCCGGCCGATCCTTATTGCAGCATGTCCTGGACGCGGCTGCACCCCTGGGGGCTCAGCGTACGGTGGTGATCACGGGGCACGGAGCGGATGAGGTGGAGGCCGCTGTGGCTACCAGCGGCGCGGTCTTCGCACGCCAGATGCCGCAGTTGGGCACCGGCCACGCTGTGCAGCAGGCCGTGCCGGCCATGGACGACGGGGCAGGCACCACTCTCGTGCTCAATGGTGACGTGCCCCTGATCCGCACCGAGACGGCACGGGCGCTGACGCAGGCCTGTGGCGGCACGCGCCTGGCGCTGCTGACCGTGACCCTGGACGACGCCACCGGCTACGGGCGCATCGTGCGCAGCTCCCAAGGCGCCGTGCTGGGCATCGTGGAGCACAAGGACGCGAGCCCTGAGCAGAGCGCCATCCGCGAGATCTACACCGGCATCCTGGCCGCGCCCACCGCCGCGCTGAAGCGCTGGGTGGCCGCGCTGAAAAACGACAACGCGCAGCGCGAGTACTACCTGACCGACATCGTGGCCTTGGCCGTGGCCGAGGGCTGCGAGGTGGTGGCCGCCCAGCCGGCCAGCGAGACCGAGGTGCTGGGCGTCAACAGCCCCGTGCAGCTGGCCGATCTGGAGCGCCGTCTGCAGCGCCTGCGGGCCGAAGCCTTGATGGAAGCCGGCGTGCGCCTGGCCGACCCGGCACGCTTTGACCTGCGCGGCACCCTGGCGTGCGGCGCGGACGTGGACATCGACGTCAACTGCGTCTTCGAAGGCGAGGTGGTGCTGGGCGACGGCGTGCGGATCGGCGCCAACTGCGTGCTGCGCAATGCGCGTATCGATGCGGGCGCGGTGATCCACCCCTTCACCCACATCGACGGCGAAGCCGCGGGCGTGAAAGTGGGTGCCGGCGCACTCATCGGCCCCTTCGCGCGGCTGCGCCCAGGCGCCGAGCTCGGCCCCGAAGTGCATGTCGGCAACTTCGTGGAGGTGAAGAACTCCACGCTGGCGCGCGGTGCCAAGGCCAACCACCTCGCCTACCTGGGCGACGCCACGGTGGGCGAGCGCGTGAACTACGGCGCCGGCAGCATCACGGCCAACTACGACGGTGCCAACAAGCACCGCACCGTGATCGGTGCCGACGCGCACGTGGGCAGCAACTGCGTGCTCGTGGCCCCGCTGACGATCGGCGCGGGCGCCACGATCGGCGGCGGCTCGACCGTCGCCAAGGACGCCCCCGCGGGGCAGCTGACGGTGGCACGCGCCAAGGCGGTCACGGTGCCGGGCTGGAAGCGGCCGCAGAAGGCACAGAAGGCGCCGAAGGCGGACTGAGGCAGCGCGGCGGCCGGTCTGCGAGCCGCGAACGGCGAACCACCAGAGCATCGAGGCCGCTCAGCCGGCCGCCGGCCCGGCCGCCGATCGGC
>CAYSOD010000074.1:0-11857 GCA_964432385.1 uncultured Rubrivivax sp. | reverse complement strand
GGCCGATTGACTTTTCACCGTCTCGGGCCGTGCCTGCAGGATGTAGAGCTTGCCGTCCACGCCGTCCTTGCCCCACTCGATGTCCATCGGGCGCCCGTAGTGTTGTTCGATGATCAGCGCGTACTTCGCCAACTCGGTCACATCGTCGTCGGACAGCGAATAGCGGTTGCGCAGTTCGGTGGTGGTGTCCACGGTCCTAACAAGGCGGCCGCCGGGTACGCGCTCCTTCTCGTCGACGAACTCCATGCGCAGCAACTTGGAGCCGAGTTCTCGGCGGATAACGGCGTGCTTGCTATTGCGCAGCGCGGGCTTGTGCACGTAGAACTCGTCCGGGTTCACAGCCCCCTGCACCACGGTCTCGCCCAGGCCGTAGCTGGAGGTGATGAAGACCACGTCCTCGAAGCCGCTCTCGGTGTCGATGGTGAACATCACGCCAGCGGAGCCGAGATCTGAACGCACCATGCGCTGCACGCCGGCCGACAGCGCCACGCCGTCGTGCGCAAAGCCCTTGTGAACCCGGTAGCTGATGGCCCGGTCGTTGTACAGCGAGGCGAAGACCTCCTTCATGCGGTGCAGGACATCCTCGATCCCCACCACGTTCAGGAAGGTCTCCTGCTGTCCGGCAAAGGACGCATCGGGCAAGTCTTCAGCCGTGGCCGAGGACCGCACCGCAAACGATCCGCCGCCCTCGGCGTCCAGGCGGGCAAACTCCGCCCGGATGGCCGCCTCCAGATCTGCAGGCAAGGCAGCGGCCGTGACCCAGCCGCGAATCTCTTCGCCGGCCTGCGCCAAGGCCCTGACGTCCTCGGTGTCCAGTGCCGCCAGGCGCTGAGAGATGCGATCGGCAAGACCGCCTTCTTGGAGAAAGCGTCGAAACGCCAAGGCTGTGGTAGCGAAGCCTCCGGGCACACGCACACCTGAGGCGGCCAGCTGGCTGATCATTTCGCCGAGGGAGGCGTTCTTGCCGCCCACCGACTCGACGTCGGTCATCCTCAGATGTTCAAACGGCACGACCAGGGCGGTCGCCAGATTCGCGAGTGACATGGGAAAGCTCCGTGATGACAAGAATCGGGGGCTTTCGCGCGCAGCATCAAGCCTGGCCGCCAGGGTTCTGGCTGTTGTTGTGGGCGGCGGCCAACCGGCATGGAAGGGATGTGCGTGAGGCGCGAATCGTTGATTGATTGTAGGCAGGAATGCCTATGATCGCGGGCTTGCTGACCGTCAGGATTGAGCCATGCCCACACGCACCGTCTTCTTCGTCTCCGACGGCACCGGCATCACGGCCGAGACCTTCGGCAACTCCATCCTGGCGCAGTTTTCTGCGACGCCGCGCCATGTGCGCCGGCCCTTCATCGACAGCGTGGACAAGGCCACCGCAGTCCAGCAGGAGATCGATGAAACGGCGCAGCGCGAGGGCCGCCGTCCCATCGTATTCATCACCCTGGTCAATGACGAGGTGCGACAGGTCATCGCCCGGCCCGACTCCAAGGGCCTGGTGCTGGACATGTTCAGGACCTTTGTGGAACCTTTGGAGGCCGAGTTCGGCGTCAAGAGCAACCACCGCGTCGGCAGATTCTCGGACGCCGCCAAGAGCCAGGAGTACCACGACCGCATCGAGGCGATCAACTTCTCGCTCGCGCACGACGACGGCCAGTCCGCGCTCAACCTGGCCGAAGCCGATGTCATCCTGGTGGGCGTGAGCCGCTGCGGCAAGACGCCCACCAGCTTGTACCTGGCCATGCAGCATGGCATCAAGGCAGCCAACTATCCGCTGATCCCGGAAGACTTCGAGCGCGGACGCCTGCCCGCCCCCATCGTGTCCTACAAGGCCAAATGCTTCGGTCTGACCATCGACCCCGACAGGCTGGCCCAGGTGCGCAACGAGCGGCGGCCGGGCAGCGCCTACGCCTCACTCAACAACTGCCGCCAGGAGGTACGGGCCGCCGAGGCCATGATGCGGCGCGAAGGTATCGGGTGGTTGTCGTCCACGCACAAGTCGATCGAGGAGATCGCCACCACCATCCTGCGCGACATCCGGCCCGATCGCCTCGTCTATTGAGACAAGCCGGCTCAGGGCTGATCAGGCGACGCGCGCCCGAGCCGATTCGTACAGGCAGATCGCCGCTGCTGCGGCCACGTTCAGCGATTCTTCGCCACCGGGCTGCGGAATCCTGACCGTCAGGCCGCAGTGCTTGAGGATTTCCGGTGCCACGCCCTGCCCTTCGTGTCCCATCACCCAGACCAAGGGGTGCGGCAGAGGCACGTCACCCAGCACGGCCCTGGCGTGAGAGCTGGTAGCCACCCAAAGGGCCGGGCCGCCTGCGAGTGCCGCCACGTCCACCCCTTCGCTCAAGCTCAGTCCAAAGTGCGCGCCCATACCTGCACGCAGCACCTTGGGTGACCACAACGATGCCGTACCCGGCGTGGTCCAGACCTGCCGCACGCCAAGCGCACTGGCCGAGCGCAGGATGCTGCCCACATTGCCCGGGTCTTGTACGCGGTCCAGCAACACTGCCGAGCAATGAGGATCAGGTGTGGAGCCCTGAGAACAGGACGCTACAAAGCCCATGCCCGAAGGTGATGGCAGGACACTGAGCTGACCAAAGAGCCGGTCCGACAACCGGTGTACCGGCACCCCACGACTTGCAGCCAGTGCGCGCAGGGTGGGTTGTTCCCAAGCCGATTCAGAGAAGACGGCGAACTGAGGCCGGTGACCACGCTGCAGGTAGGCGGAGCACAGGTGCTCGCCTTCGATGAAGAAAACGCCCTCGCGGCGGTAAGCCGAGGGGTCTGCCAGCAGGCGCCTCAGGCGCTGGACCAAAGGGTTGTCGCGCGAGCTGATCAGCGGCCCGGGTGCGCAGTCGCTCATGCGCGAACCCCCTGCGCGGGGCCACAAGCGGCCGCGCCAACGGCTGAAGACAGGCAGCTCATGGGGGCGTCTGGCAATGCCGTACGGGGCCAAAACTCCGGCGGTGCACCGGGCTCGGGCCATGGCGCCGGAGTGCTTCAAGGTGCTCAGCTGTCGGGTACCCCTTGTGCGTAGCAAACCCGTACTGCGGGTACTGCTCGTGCACTTCCGCGCACCAGGCGTCGCGCCTGACCTTGGCCACGATGGACGCCGCCGAGATGACCGGCACTTTTGCATCGCCCTTCACGATGGCCTCGGCTGGTACAGACAAGGCAGGCAAGCGATTGCCGTCCACCAGCACTTTGGCGGGAGTTAACCGCAGGTTTTGCACCGCGCGGCTCATGGCCCGCAGCGTCGCTTGCAGGATGTTCAGTTCGTCGATCTCTTGCGGAGATGCCCAGGCGACCTCCACGCACAGGGCTTTCGCGCAGATTTCATCGTGCAAGCGCTGTCTGGCGCGGGCGGTGAGCGCCTTGGAATCGGCCAGGCCTGCGATCGGCCGGGTGTCATCCAGCACCACAGCGGCCACCACCACCGGGCCAGCCAGCGGCCCTCGTCCCGCCTCATCGACGCCGGCCACCAGGCCGCGCACTTCCCAGGCCAGGGGCAGTTGCTCAGGCGTGGATCGCTTGGGCGATGGCATCGGTAGCCCTCGTGGCGGTGTCACACCGCAGTTGATGATGCAGTGCGGTGAATCGCTCCTGCAATTGCAATTGGCGCTCGCCCTGATCCAGCCACTGCAAGGCCTCGTTGGCCAGACGCTCAGGCTTACAGGCCTCCTGGATCAGTTCGGGCACCACGAAGGACCGGCACAGGATGTTGGGCAGGCCCACCCAGGGCTGGTAGGCCATGCGCTTCATCAACTGCCAGCTCAGCGGGTGCATGCGGTAGGCGATGACCATGGGCCGCTTGAACAGCGCAGCCTCCAGCGTGGCCGTGCCGCTGGCAATCAGCGTCACATCGCAGGCCGCCAAGGCTTCGTGGGAGCGACCCTGCACCAACTGCAGCCCTGGTGGGCCGTGGGACGCCACCATAGGCTCCAACAAGGCGTCCAGGCCGGGCGCTGCGGGCAGGATGAAGCGCAATGCCGGACGGGTGGTCTGCAACAGGCGGGCAGCCTGCAGAAGGACCGGCGCGATGTACTGGATCTCCGAACGCCGGCTGCCAGGCAGCAGCGCCACCACGGTGGCATCAGCCGGCAAACCCAGGCTGAGCCGGGCGGCTTGGCGATCGGGCTCCATGGGAATGACATCGGCCAGCGGGTGTCCAACGTAGGTCGCGGCCACGCCGCGGGCGTGAAGCAGTTCTGGCTCGAACGGAAACAGGCACAGCACGCGATCCGCGCTGCGGGCCAGACGCTTGACCCGGCCCCCACGCCAGGCCCAGATGGACGGGCACACGAAGTGAATGCAAGGGATCCCTGCCCTTCTCAGTCGTTCCTCCAACCCCAGGTTGAAGTCAGGCGCGTCGATCCCGACGAATGCACGCGGCCTGTTGGCAAGCAGCCGCTCGGCCAGGGACTCACGGATGCGGGAGATGGCGCGGTAGTGCCGCAGCACCTCGACATATCCCCGCACCGCCAGACGATCGCTGGGCCACCAGGCCTCGAAGCCCGCTCGCGACATCTGAGGTCCGCCAATCCCGGCAGCCGCCAATCCCGGCCAGCGCTGATGCATGGCGCGAAGCAGCAGCGAAGCCAGGAGATCGCCCGAGGCCTCGCCAGCGACCATGGCCACGGGCAAGGTGGTGTCTTTAGCGTCCATGGAGATCAGACCCGAAGGGCTCGACCAGGCCGGCGTGCCTGCCTCTTCAGCGCGCGATGCCCCGGGTGGAGGCCGCCAGGAAGTCCAGAACCAAACGTGCATCCTCCTTCGCCAGGGGGTCACCCCCGACCTCCTGAGTCAAGGCTTCGATGCGGCCACGGGCCTGTTCCAGCGTCAGCCCATCCCGGTACAGCAAGCGATGCATCTGCTTGACCTGCGCGATACGCTCGCGGGAGAAACCACGGCGCCGCAAACCCTCCACGTTGAAGCCGTGCACCGACAACGGATTGCCCGACACCATCATGAACGGCGGCACGTCCTGGGACACATGGCTCTGAAAGCCCGTCATGGCATGCGCCCCGACGTGACAGAACTGGTGAATCCCGGTCAGCCCTCCAACAATGACCCAATCGCCCACGTGCACGTGCCCGGCCAAGGTGGCGTTGTTGGCCAGGATGGTGTGCGCACCCACCTGCACGTCATGCGCCAGATGGACATACGCCATCACCCAGTTGTCATCACCCAGCCTCGTGACGCCGCCGTCTTGCACCGTGCCGCGATTGAAGGTGCAAAACTCGCGGATGGTGTTGCGATCGCCAATGTGCAGGGCTGTGGGCTCACCGCGGTACTTCATGTCCTGCGGCGCACCGCCCAGCACCGAGTGGGCATGAATGCGGTTGTCCCGCCCGATGACGGTGGGCCCCTCGATGATGCAGTGCCCACCGACCTGCGTGCCCGCCCCAATGGTGACCCCTGCCCCAATCAGCGCGTAGGGGCCCACGCTCACGCTGGCGTCAAGTTCGGCCTGCGGGTCGACGATCGCCGTCGGATGGATCCGCATCATGGAGGGATCAGGCCACCTGGCGCATCGTGCACATCAACTCGGCTTCCACGGCCAGTTCGCCATCAACGCTGGCTCGGGCGGCGAATTTGTAGATGCCGGACTTGGCGCGCACCAGGGTCACCTCCAGCAACAACTGGTCGCCTGGCTCCACAGGCCGCTTGAAACGAGCCCCGTCAATGCCGGCAAAGTAATACACCGAGTTGTCGTCAGGCTCCTTGCCCGCAGACTCGAACGACAGCAGCGCAGCGGCCTGCGCCAGCGCCTCCAGCATGAGCACGCCGGGCATCACCGGACGGTGGGGAAAGTGTCCAAGGAAGTACGGCTCATTGATGGAGACGTTCTTCAGGGCCTTGATGCGCACACCGCTCTCGATCTCCAGCACGCGATCGACCAGCAGGATCGGGTAGCGGTGGGGCAGCTTCTTGAGCACGCCGTGGATGTCCATCCTCATGACTGTGTCTTCTCCAGTGCCCGAATGCGGTCGCGCAAGCCGTGCAACTGCCTGAGCGTGGCAGCGTTCTTTTCCCAGGCCGCATTCTCATCGAAGGGGTAGACGCCGCTGTACTTGCCAGGTTTGAAAATGGAGCGCGTCACCACGGTGGCGGCGGACACATGCACATGGTCCACCAGCTCCAGATGACCCAGGATGATGGCCCCGCCGCCAACGGTGCAATGCGCGCCGATGCGAGCGCTGCCGGCCACGCCTACACAGCCGGCCATGGCGGTGTGCGCACCGATGCGTACGTTGTGGCCGATCTGGATCAAGTTGTCCAGCTTCACGCCCTGCTCGATCACGGTGTCTTCAAGCGCCCCGCGGTCCACACAGGTGTTGGCACCGATCTCGACATCATCGCCAATGCGCACTGCCCCCAACTGCTCGATCTTTTCCCAGCGACCCTGCGTGGGGGCAAAACCGAAACCATCGGCCCCGATCACCACACCGGGATGCAGGATGCACCGGGCACCCACGCTGCAAGCGCGCCCGAGTACCACGCGCGGCCCGAGGCGGCTGCCTTCGCCCAATACCGCCAAGGCTTCCATCACCGCTTGCGGACCGACCCAGGCCCCGGGACCTATCTGCGCACCGGGCCCGATCACCGCCAGCGCTTCGACGCAGGCCGTGGGGTGTACTTCCGCCGTGGGGTCGACCACCGCCGTGGCGTGGATGCCCGGTGCGCGAGAGCCCGCCGCGCCTTGACGGGACCACCATTGGGACAGCCGTGCGTAGGCCAGGTACGGGTCTTCGCACACGATCGCACTGGGCAGGCGCGACGCCTGCTCCCGGTGTTGGGGTCCAACGAGCACGCAGGCCGCTCGCGTGCTGCCCAACTGGGCGACATAACGGGGGTTGGCCAGGAAGGACACGGTCTGGTCGTCCGCATCCAGCAAGGAACTGATGCGATTGACCACCAAGTCGGATTGGCCGATCGCCTCACCTCCGAGCAGTGCGCTCAGGTCCGCAACCCGAACCTCCGGCACGGCGGGAAAACCGTCACTTCGCCGGGGCGTTCAGGGCCCGGATCACCTTGTCGGTGATGTCCACACGCGGCCCTGCAAACACCACCTCTTGCAGGATGGCGTCGTACTTCTCGTTCTCGAAGATCTGTCGGATCACGCGGTTGGCCCGTTCCACGACGGCCGCGAGTTCCTCGTTCTTGCGCTGGTTCAGGTCTTCCTGGAACTCGCGTTGCTTGCGCTGGAGGTCACGCTCCTGATCCACCAGTTCACGCTGACGCCGGTTTCTTTCCGACTCGGACAAGGTCGGGCCATCCTTCTCGAACTTGTCAGCGGCCGCCTTGAGCCGGTTGCGGATGTCGTTGAGTTCCTTCTCGCGGCGCCCGAACTCGGTTTCCAACTTGGCTTGCGCGGCCTTGGCTGGCGCTGAATCGCGCAGGACGCGTTCGCTGTTGACATAGCCGAGCTTGAGTTCTTGTGCGAGGGCCGGAGTGACCGAGAAGCACACTGCAGCAGCGACGAGGCCGATGATCTTGCCGAAGACTTTCATCAGAAGGCTGTCCCGATCTGGAATTGGAAACGTTGAATTCTATCTTTCGAGGTGGCCTGCAAAGGCACACCCCAACTCAGCTTGAGCGGGCCCACGGGAGAGATCCAACTCAAGCCCAGGCCAGTGGAGGCCCTGAGGCTGGCGGTGGTGATGGGTTCTCCCTCACGCCACACATTGCCCGCATCGGCGAAGGCGAAGATGCGCAATGACTTGTCATTGCCCGTACCCGGAACGGGAAAGTACAGCTCGCCGTTGACATTCAGCCGCTTGGCACCCCCAATGAAAGCGCCCGTGGGGTCCACAACCCCCAGTGAACCCTGCTCGAAGACACGCACCGAACCCAGGCCGCCGCCATAGAAGTTCTTGAAGATCGGGAAGGGCTTGCCCCCCAGGCCTTGGCCAAGGCCCAGTTCCGCGTTCAACCCCAGGGTGAGCTTGGCGGGCAGAGCCCAGTACTGCTGATACTGCAGGTTGGTTCGCAAGTACTTGACGTCACCCGCAACACTCCACTCCAGGTTCACCCGCTGGTAGCGGCCGGCCGTAGGGGTGAGCACGCTGTCACGTTGATCGCGCTGCCAGCCCAAGGTGAGCGGCACGGCATGGCTGACCGGGCCGAACTGCTCGCGAAACAGGTAGTAGCTGTTGGGGATGGAGGTAGTGGCCTTGATCTCGGTGCGCTCGATGCCCAGGCCGAAGAACACCGTGTCGAAGTCAGAAAACGGCACACCGAACCGGATGGTGGCACCCGGTGTGGCCAGCTGGTACTGGTCGCCCAGGCTGTTGAGCGGCCGGCTCGTGCGGTAGAACACATCGATACCGCGCGAGATGCCATCCACGGTGAAGTAGGGATCCACCGTGCTGAACACCAGGTTGCGGTTGGACTGGCTCGTGTTGACCTCCACCGCCAGATAGTGTCCTGAGCCGAAAACGTTGTCCTGCTTGATCGAGGCCGACAGGGTCAGCTTCTCTGCACTGGAGTAGCCCGCGCCCACCATCAGGTTTCCGGTGGGGCGCTCCTCCACGGTCACCACCAGATCCACTTGGTCCGGGCTGCCTGGCACCTCGTTGGTCTCGACGTTGACTTCCTTGAAGTAGCTCAGACGTTCCACCCGGTCGCGGGACAGTTTGATCTTCTGACCGTCGTACCAGGAGGACTCGAGTTGCCTGAACTCGCGCCGGATCACCTCATCTCGGGTGCGGGTGTTGCCCGCCACATCGATACGTCGCACATACACGCGCCGTTGCGGGTCAGCAGCCAACACCACCACCACCTGACCTGTGGCTCGATCGATTTCCGGGCGGGCCTCGACACGGGCAAAAGCGTAGCCAAAGCGGCCGAAAAGATCGCTGAAAGCCCGCGTGGTGTTGGTGACGTCCTCGCCCCGGTAGGCCTGGCCCGGGCGGATGCGAACGAGGGATCGAAACTCTTCATCCTTGCCCAGAAACTGCCCTTCAAGACGCACGCCCGTCACGGTGTACGGTTGCCCTTCACGGATGGAGATGGCAATGGAGATGGACTGCTTGTCGGGTGAGATGGTGACCTGGGTGGACTCCACCGCAAACTCCAGATACCCCCGGTTCACGTAGTACGCGCGCAGGGTCTCCAGATCAGCGTTGAGTTTGGATCGGGCGTAGCGGTCGGACTTGGTGTACCAGGTGAGCCAGCCGCTGCGCGTCAGGTCCAACAAGGACAGAAGTTGGGATTCGGTGAAGACGGACGCGCCGGTGATCCGTATCTCCTTGATCTTTGCCGCCTCGCCTTCGGTCATCGTGAAAGTCACGTTGACCCGGTTGCGCTCCAGAGGGGTGATGGTCGTCACGACCTCTGCGCCGTAGAGGCTGCGCGACAGGTATTGGCGCTTGATTTCCTGCTCGGCACGGTCGACCACCGCGCGGTCAAAGGGCAGGCCTTCGCCAATGCCCGCGTCCTTCAGGGACTTGGTCAGCGTGTCCTTGTCAAACTCCTGCAACCCCACGAAGGAAACGGCCGCGATGATGGCCCGCTCCTCGATGACCACGACGGCCACATCACCGTCGATCTCGATGCGGACGTCCTTGAACAGGCCCGTGGCGAACAACGCGCGCAAGGCTGCCGAGCCCTTGTCGTCGTTGTAGGTGTCGCCAATGCGAAAGGGCAGCGCTGCGAACACCGTGCCAGGGTCGGTCCGCTGCAACCCCTGTATCCGGATGTCCTTGATCTTGAAGGGCTCAACGGCGCCAGCGGTCGGAAGGTACGCACCGGCCACCACGGCCACCACCGCAGCGGCGCTCGGGCGCAGCGGGCCCAGGAAGTTGAAAAAAGACATCAGGTAAGGCTCAATGGAAACCGACAAGTCGGGCAACGTCGTTGAAGAGTGCCACGGACATCAGCGCCAGCAATACCGCGATACCACCGCGCTGCAAACGCTCGAGCCAAGCGTCGGAGACAGGTCTGCCTGTCACCCCTTCAAAAAGATAATACATCAGGTGCCCACCGTCGAGCATCGGCAAAGGAAGCAGGTTCAGCACCCCGAGACTCACGCTGACCAGGGCCAGAAAGGCCAGGTAAGAAGTCCAGCCCTTCTGCGCCGACTGCCCTGCGAAGTCCGCAATCGTGAGCGGGCCACTGAGGTTCTTGATCGACGCTTCACCCACCAGCATGCGACCGATCATGGACACGGTCAGCGCTGACACTTCCCAGGTCTTGCGAATACCCTCCAACAAGCCCTCCACAGGGCCGAGAGACACCATCACCGTCTGCGCAGGGGTGCCGACGAACGCATCAATCCTGCCCGTCACACCCGCACCGGACCGTTCTGCACGGGGCCGCACCGTCAACCTCACGCTGGCGCCCGATCGCTCCACCGTCCAAGCCATCGGCTGCTCGGCACGGCTGCGGATGAGTTCCCGAAGCGTTTGCGCATCAGGGATGTCACGGCCATCCACCGAGGTCACCAGATCGCCCTGGCGCAGGCCGGCCCGTTCTGCCGGACCACCGGCCTTGACCTCTCCCACGAGGGCCGGCGACCAGGGCGCTACAAGACCGACTTCGCGAAGCGCATCAGGCCCCATGTCAGGAGCTCCCGAGCCACCAAAGTCCAGGCGCAAGGCCCTGCTGCCACGCCCGTCCCGGTCGGACACCATCAGGTGCAAGGCGCTACCGCTCATCTGGGAGTCCAGCGCGCGCCAGCGCAGATCCACGAGCGAGCGCACATCCTGCCAGGCCATGCCGTCGATCGACCAGGCGCGCACCCAGTCACCCGACTTCAAGCCCGCGCGCGCTGCCACGCTGCTTGCGGGCGGTGCGCTCAGGACAGCCTTGGGCTCCAGTACACCGGCCCACTGCACCGCGCTGTACAACAGCACGGCCAACAGCAGGTTGGCCGCAGGCCCGGCGAAGACCACGAAAGCCCTTTGCCACAAGGTCTTGCGGTTGAACGCGCGGTGAACCTGCCCAGGTTCCACAGGCCCCTCGCGCTCGTCGAGCATGCGAACGTAGCCCCCCAACGGCAGCGCCGACACCACAAACTCCGTGCCATCTGCGCCCAGGCGCCGACTCCAGAGCACGCGTCCGAAGCCCACAGAGAACCTCAGCACCTTCACGTTGCAGGCCACAGCGGCACGGTAGTGACCGTATTCGTGGATCACCACCAGCACCCCCAGCGTCAAGATGAAGGCCAGCACGGTGATCATGGGGTTGGTTCCTTGGCCACCAAGCTTCTGGCTTGCGAGCGCGCGCGGGCATCCAGGTCCAACAGGTCCTCCAACGAACCCGGCACTCCGAACCGACCCGCGAGAGCCTCGATGGTGCTCTGATTGATCCGGTGGATGGCGGTGAAGGCCACACGCCGCTCCAGAAAGGCTTCCACAGCCACTTCATTGGCGGCGTTCAGCACGGCAGGTGTGCCCTCCTGCGAGCCCAGCGCCTCGTAGGCCAGTTGCAGTCCCGGGAATCTCTTCGCATCGGGCGCCTCAAAGGTCAGCGAAGCCACCGACAGGAAATCCAGTCGCGAGGCGCCGGACTCAATGCGCTGGGGAAACGACAGACCGTAGGCGATGGGTACTCGCATGTCCGGTGTGCCCAATTGGGCCAACACCGAAGCGTCGCGGCACACGACCATCGAGTGGATGATGCTTTGCGGGTGGATCACCACCCGGATGTCTTCCGGCTGGAGGTCGAACAACCAGCGCGCCTCGATGACCTCGAGCGCCTTGTTCATCATCGTGGCCGAATCCACCGAGATCTTGCGCCCCATGACCCAGTTGGGGTGAGCCACCGCCTGCTCGGGCGTGATGGCACCAAAGCTGGCCGGATCGGCCTGACGGAAGGGCCCACCCGACGCCGTCAGCACGATGTG
>CAYSOD010000073.1:0-11925 GCA_964432385.1 uncultured Rubrivivax sp. | reverse complement strand
CGCTCGGGCCCCGGCACGCGGGCGGTGATGTGGTTGAAGATCAGGTCACACCAGCCCAGGCGCTGCACCACCCGGTACAGCCCGGCCAGCTCGATGCGCAGCGCCCACTCCTGCGGCGGGATGTCAGCGGGCGCTGCGAACCCGGTGTTGCAGTCGTCGTAGGCGTCAGCGGCCACGGGCTCGGCCCTGTGTGGTGCAGGGGGTGAGACGGGTGAGTTCATCATGAGGCTGTCGGCAGTGTGTTGGCGGCCTTCACCGCTGGGCGCTTCAAGTCCCGGCTGCGTTCGGCGGCACGGGCCAGATCGCGCACCAGGCGCGTGGTGGGCATGGGCACGCGCAGCCGCTCGGCCAACTCCAGCGGGGCATCGGCAATGGCGCCGAGTTCCAGCGGCCGGCCGAGATCGAAGTCCTGCAGCATGGAGGTGCGAAAGGCGCCCAGGCGCTGGCCGACCGCGATGCGGGCCTGCACATCAAGCGGAAAGCGCACCCCCAGACCGGCGCCCAGCGCCATGATCTCGAGCATCATCGCCTCGACCAGCGCACGCAGCCCAGGCTCGGCGAACAGCCGGTCCAGGGTGGCACCGCTGACCACCGACAACGGGTTGGAGGACCCATTGCCCACCAGCTTGGACCAGACCTCGTCGCGGATGGAGGGGTGCACTTGCGTGGGCAGGCCGCCGGCTGAAAGCAGCGCGGCGAGCGCCAGCGCCCGCTCGCTGCGCTGGCCGTCCAGCTCGCCCAGGGTCAGTCGGCCGTCGCCAGCCTGCCGCACCCAACCTGGCGCCACAACCTCTGCCCCCAGGTGAACCACGGCCCCCAACACCTGGCCCGCGGGCAGCGAATGCCACAGTCGGCCCCCCGGATCGACCGCTTCGATGGGGCCGGCATGGGGCCCGCTGACCCCGTGGAACAACCACCAGGGCAGCCCGTTGACCAGCGGCACGAGGGTGGTGTCCAGTGAGATCAGCGGTGCCGCAGCCTGCAAGGCGCCGGGCAGGTCCTGCGCCTTGACAGCCAGCAGGAGCACGTCAAAAGGCGGCTCGCGGCCGAGACCAGCGCCCAGATCGACCACCCTCACCGGCAGGCTCTCATCAAGCTCACCGACGCCAAAGCGCAAGCCCTGGGCAGCGACCGCGGCCAGCGCGGGGCCACGCCCGATCAGACTCACCTGAGCCCCCGCCTTCGTGAGTCGCCAGGCCACCACGCAGCCGATGGCGCCGGCGCCGAAGACGGCGATGCGTGGCGTGCTCACCGGATCAATCCAGCTTGATGCCCAGCGCCTTGATGACGCGTTCGAAGCGCTGGCCGTCTTCCTTCATCTCGGCGGCCATGGTTCTGGGTGTGCTGGTGAACATGGTCAGGCCGCGAGCCTCGTAGACCTTCTTGAACTCGGGCGTCGCCACGGCCACCAAGGCCTGGTTGATGCGATCCACGAGGGCATCCGGCGTACGGCCCGGGGCGAAGAACGAGAACACCGTGGACGGGATGCTGCCGGCCTTGCCACCGGCCTCCACGATGGTGGGCACATCAGGCAGGTAGGCCGCACGCTTGTCGTCACCCACGGCCAGCACGGCCACGGGCTTGCTCTGCGTCATGCGCTGCGCCGACAGGCCGCCGGTCATGACCGCGTGCACTTCACCGCCCAGCACGCCGTTCATGGCCGGGGCCATGCCGTTGTAGGGGATGTAGTTCAGGCTGATGCCCTCGGACTGCGCCGCCATCTCCATGCCGATGTGGTTGACGTGGCCGTTGCCAGCGATCGCCACGTCCACCTTCTTGGGGTTGGCCTTGGCGTAGGCCACGAAGTCACGCCAGGTGCGGGCCGGGAAGCTGGGGTTCACGACGACGAACAGGCGCACCCCGGCCATGTCGGTCACGGGCTTGATCTGCGAAGCGGTGTCGTAGGGCAGCTTGCTGTAAAGCAGCGGGTTGGTCACCACCGCCAGACGGTCCACCATGAGCAGGGTGTTGCCGTCACCCGGCGCCTTGGCCACGACTTCCGTGCCGATGATGGAGTTGGCACCCGGGCGGTTCTCCACGATGACGTTCTTGCCGGAGGCCGCGCTCAGGCGCTGGGCCACGTCGCGCGCCAGCACGTCCGGCTCGGCACCCGGGGGGTAGGGCACGATGATGCGGGTATCTGCGGTGGGCCAGGTTTGGGCAGCGGCGGGTGTGGGTGCCGTGACGATGGCGCACACCACCAGCGCGGACACGCCAATGGAGGCCAGGACCGAGAGGGCTGCAGCGAACTTCATGGACGATCTCCTTGACAGTAAGACAGGGGCGGGTGAGTTTGGGTTGGACGGGGTCGGGAAGGTGGCGCCGGTCAGAGCGAAGTTTTCGAGCTTGAGGCGTCCAGGTCAAGCCGCGGCCAACGCGGGCGTGGGTGAGGCCTCAGATGGAGGTGCAGAGGTGGCCACCGATGCGATGGAAGCGAGGTCGCCTGCGGCTGGCGGCAACCAACGCTCGCAGAAAGCCGCCAGATCGCGCTCCAGAGTCTCAGCGGTGCCCAAGGCCGCCACCATGCGGTCGGGGCGGATCAACACCCAGTCGGCGCCACAGGCGCTGAACCACAGGTGCAGGCCGTTCTCCACGTCCTCCACCAACACAGTGCCCTCGGGCGGCGCGGCCTTCAGCTGCAAGGCCTGCAGGCTGCGACTGCGTGCAGCCACCACGGGCCGGCAGCCCAGGCGCTGCAAGTCGCGGCGTACCTGCGGCGGCAAGGGGGTGAGCAGGTCGCGCTGCCAGGTGAGCAGGGCAAAACCCGGGCCCAGCACCTCGTCCAGCTTGACCACGCTGCCGTCGAGTTGCTCCACCGGCGGCTGCACGAAGAGGCGGCCCACGCGTTCGTCCAGGCGCGCGCCGTGTGCCTTGTGGATCACGCCCTGCGTGATGCGCGGCATGGGCTTGAACTTCATCTGCAGCACGTAGTCGCGCACGCTGGGAAGGTCCTTCACCGCGAGCATGAAGCGGTCGCGCAGCCAGGCCAGCACCGGGTTCGTCACCGACAAGGCGGCGCCGAAGAGATCGGCCAGCTCGATCATGGCCCGGGCATGGTGCTGGCGCTCGTCGTGGTACGAGGCCAGAGCCTCGGGACGCAGGCGCCCCTGGACGATCCAGGCCAACTTCCAGGCCAGGTTGAAGGCGTCGCGCAGGCCCGCGTTCAGACCCTGGCCGATCCAGGGCGGCGTGATGTGGGCGGCGTCGCCCGCCAGCGCCACGCGGCCCTGCACGAAGGTGCGCGCCACGCGCGAGTTGTGGGTGTAGACACGCGCCCGTATGACGTTCAGGCCGGAGGGGTCGGCCACATGCCGGCCCAGCAGTTCGCGCACCTTGGCCGGGGCCAGCATCTGCTCGCTGTCCTCGCCCGGAAAGAGCATGAACTCCCAGCGACGCAGGCCGTGGGGCAGGCGCAGGCAGACGTAGGGGCGTTGCGGTTCGCAGTGCAAGGCGGTGTAGGGCGCATCCAGCGGGTCCTGGTCGCACTCGATGACGACCCACTTGCGTGGGTGGGTCTTGCCGTCAAAGGGGATTTGCAGGAGGCTCTCGCGCACCGTGCTGCGGCCGCCATCGGCCGCCACCACGAAGCCGGCCCGCACGTTGCGCTGCAAGCCCGCGGTATTGCGCAGGGTGGCGGTGACGCCCTGTGCGTCCTCGGCCAGGGTCACCAACTCGGTCCCGAGTTCCATCGTGATGTGGTCGAAGCGCGCGAGTCCGGCGCGCAGCGCCCGCTCGCCCAAGGGCTGCGAGAACAGGTTGCGCCGGCACCAGCCAAATTCACGCGTGGACGGCAGGATCTCGGCAAAACACTGCTTGCGCGCGGAGTACATGCGCATGGGCACGTTCTGGATCATGTCCTTCAGCAGCGCCTGCGCCACGCCAGCGGCCTGGAAGGTGCGCAGGGCCTCATCGTCCAGGCCCACGGCGCGCGGGTAATCCAGCACCTCGGGGCTGCGGTCGATGATGAGGGCCTTCACGCCGTAGGTGCCCAGCAGGTTGGCGATGGTCACGCCCACCGGCCCGGCGCCCACGATCAGCACCGGGATCTGGAGGGCTGCGACCGCCTCGGTCATGAGGCAACGTCCTCGCCCAGCAAAAACTCCCGCGCCACCCGGTGAAAAACCTCGGGCTGATCGTCGTGCACATAGTGCCCGGCGTCGGCGATCTCCACCCAGCGCACCCGCGGGTTGGCGTCGGCCATGGCCTGCGCCATGTCCGGCTGCAGGTAGTCCGAGCGACCACCGCGCACCACCAGGGTGGGGCCGGCGAGCGAGCGCACATGCGGGGCCAGGTCCACCAGCTGCGCCGGGTCGGGGTTCAGGCGCACGGCGGCAATGCCGGCGAGGTCATACCGCCAGGTGAAGCCGGCCCCTTCCTCGGCACGGCGCGGGCGCAGCATCTCCTGCAGGCGTTGTTGTCGGGCGGCCTCGCTCACGCTGGGCCGCAGGGCGCGCATGTAGGCGCTGGCAGCGTCCCAGCTCTCGAAGCCGGCGGGTGTCTGCTCCAACTCCCGCTTGATGCGACCCGCACCGGGGGAGTGCTCGAAGGCCCCGGGCCCGGCGTCCTCGATCAGCAGGCGCCGCACCCGATCGGGGTAGGTGCTGGCGAACACGATGGCGTTGATGCCACCCATGGAGTGGCCCAGCAGGTCGAAGTGGGCCAGGCCCAGTTGGTCGGCCACCGCCAGCAGATCGGCCACGTAGGTGGCGGTGACGTAGCGGCGCTGCGGGTCCCAGTCGCTGCGGCCGCGGCCGCGTTGGTCGAAGGCGATCACACGGCGCTGCGGCTGCAATGCGTGCGCGACGTGGACGAAGGTCTCGGCATAGCCCCGAATGCCATGCAGCATCACCACCGCCGGCGCGTCGGGCTCACCCCATTCGGTGACGGCGATGGACAGGCCGTCCACTTGCAGCAGGTGCTCCGTTCGGCGAGTCATGTGTAGGCTTTTATGGGGTTCACAACGCCGTGTCTCAGGATGCTCTGCGCGTCATTGAGCGGTGAACGCGGCCACTCACACCAGCCCGTCCTCACCGCGGATGTCGCTGGCCTTGAGGCCGCCCAACCGGGCCTGCAGGCGGCCTCGCGTGGCGAAGGCCCAGATCACGATCAGTTCGTCGCGGTTGGGCGCGTCGGGGAAGGTCACCGTCACGGTGTCGTAATGCGAGCGCACGTAGAGCGCGTCCTTGTGCGCCAGCGGCACGTCGATGGGCGTGCCTGGGCTACCACGCTTGCCCGACGACGGCACCCAGGCCTTGCCACCTCCCAGCGCGGCGCGCACGGGGTTGGCCGCCGGGTTGGTGAGCAGGGCGTTGCCATGCTCGTACTCGCCGTCCACGCCCACCAGACAGGCCTTGCCGTAGCTCTCGATGGCCTGGCCGGCAGCCGCCTCGCGGATGCGCCGCCCGAACTCCTCGCCCAGCATCGGCGAGGGCGTGATGAAGGACGACAGGTCTGCTTCAAAACGGCCGGCGAAGGGGTTGTGCAGCGCGGCCGCAATGACGATCTTGCGCAACGGTGCGCCATCGGCCAGCGCGCCGGACTCGGTAGCCAGGGTGTCGTCCACCTGCAGAAACCACTTGCGGATGTGGTAGGGGCCGAAATTGGGAGTCTTCATGGGAAAGGGCCTCGTGGATTCAGGACCGTGCAGCCAGGCGCCTCACAGCGGCTGCAGGTCGATGGGAGTGCTGGGCGCGCCGTGCAGGCCCAGCAGACGCTTGCCTTCCGCATCGTTTTCCACGGTCTCGCAGAAGAACTCGAAGCGGTGGCCATCGGGGTCTGTGAAGTACACGCCAATGCCCACGGCATGGTCCGTGGTCTTGACCACCGGCACGCCCTTGGCGAGCAACATGCCGTACAGGCGGCGCAACTCGTCCAGGTTGCCCTCGATCTCCAGCCCATAGTGCTGCAGGTTGACCGTGCCCCGGGTGTGCTGGCCGTCAGCGCCGGGCTCGGCGCGGATCAGGGCGATGTCGTGATGCTTGGTGCCGAAGGACAGGAAAACCCACTGCGGCCCACGCGCCGTCACCTGCATGCCCAGCACGTCTTCGTACCAGGGGGCGCTGGCGTAGGGGTCTTTCACGAAGAGGGCGATGTGGGTGCGGCGGATGCGGGGGACGGCATGGAGCGCGGCGCCGGCGGAGGCTGCGGCGTCTGCGAGCTGGGCGTCGGCGCTCATCGTGCTCACCTCAGGCAATCGACTGCGCATGCGCCGTCACTGGAGCGACAAAGGGCGTCCAGGCGACGGCAGTGATCTCGCTGAAGTCGCGCCACTCCTTGAACCAGCTGCGCCCGCCGTCCAGGGAGCGGAACAGGTGGCCGTACTTGGTGCCGGCGAACAGCAGGCTCGGGTCGGCCGCATGCACCCCAAAAGCCCAGAAGGTGGAGTTGGGCGCGGTGTGCTGGATCGACGGCGCCCAGGTGCGGCCGCGGTCCTCGGATCGGTAGATGCGGCTGCGCGTGCCCGGGGTGGCGTCGCCGATGGCGATCAGCAGCGTGTCGGGCTCGCCCAGCACGGGCTGCACGGTGCGCGTGTAGTACATGCCGTCAAAGCGCGGCCGCGAAGCTTCGCCCGCCCACGTCGCGCCGCCGTCGGTGCTGGTGTAGACCGAGTTGACCGTGAGCACCAGGTGGGTCTTGGGGTGGGCCGCGCTGGCCGGCAGAATGCTGAGCGCGTGGATGTCGGGGCTGGCGATGCCGCTGTGCTCGTGGTCCACACGCTCCCAGGTGTCGCCCAGGTCGCGGCTGCGCCAGGCGCCGCCCTCTTCGATGCCGAACCAGACGTCACGCCCGTCATCGGGGTCGAAGCAGATGGACAGGATGCGCGGGCGGTTCACGCCGCGGCAGAACTCGGGGATCTCGATGGGCAGGCGCTGCCAGGACTGGCCCGCGTCGGTGGAGCGGAACATCGCCGCGCGCGACGGCGCGCCCGTGCCGGCCAGCACGTGCTGCGGGTTGCGCGGGTCGATGGCCAGGGCCCACACCGTCATGCCGTCGGCCGGGGAGCTCAGGCGAGAGAAGTGCGCGCCGCCGTCGGTGGACAGGCAGATGCCGGCATCGGCCCCGGCGAACACGCGGGACGGGTCTTGCGGGTCCACCGCCAGGGCCCGCACCACCCCGTCAAACTCGATGGCTTCCTTCAGCCCCAGCCGGTGCCAAGTGGCCCCATCGTCCACGCTGCGCAGGATGCCCTGCCCCGCGGTGCCTACCAGGATGGTTCCTTGCATGTCAGATGCCCTCTTGGAATGCGCTCTTGGAGTGAGTTCTTGGAATGTGCTCTGGACCCAGGCGCTCTGAATCCGGCCCCTCACATGAAGATGCCACGGGTGATGCCGCCGTCCACGCCCAGCGATTCACCCGTGATGGCCGCCGCCCGCTCGGAGGCCAGGAACAGCACCGCGTCGGCAATCTCCGCCGGCTGCAAGGTGCGCCGGATGGGCGTGACCTTGCAGTAATTGGCCTCCACCTCCGCCGGGGTCAGGCCCTGCAGCTTGGCTTCACGCGCATAGAGCTCGTGGATGTGCGGGGTGTCCACCACGCCGGGGTGGATGACGTTGACCGTGATGCCGTGCGGGCCGAGCTGGTCCGACAAGGTCTTGGTCAGGTGCACGATGGCCACGTTGCGCAGGCCCGACAGCTGCTTGCTGCCCCGACCGGTGAGCCCGCCGATGTTGATGATGCGGCCAAACCCGCCTTGCTTCATGAAGGGCACGGCGGCCTTGGCGCAGCGCATGTAGCCCACCACCTTGATGTCGATGTCGCGCAGCAGGCCTTCAGGGTCGGCCTCTTCCAGCGCGCTGCGCACCAGGCCGCCGGGATGAGCCGCCCCGTTCACCAGGATGTCCAGCCGGCCGAAGTGGGCCGCGATGGTGCCCATGGCCGCCTGCACGCCGGCCGTGTCGCTCACGTCCACCGGCACCGCCAGCGTCTTCACGCCCGTGGCCTGCGCGATCTCGGCGGCGGCCCGCTCCAGGGCCTCGCGGCCGCGCGAAATGAGCGCCACATGCACGCCCTCCTCGGCCAGGGCCTGCGCCACGGCACGCCCGATGCCCAGGCTGCCGCCCGTCACCACGGCCACCTTGCCCTTGATTCTCAGATCCATCGCTCGCCGTCCTTGTCGTTCAGGGGTTGTGGGGTCACAGCGTCATCTCCACCAGCGTGGGGCCCGGCCGCACCCAGGCCTGGTCCAGCGCGGCCTGCAGCTGACCCACTGTCGCAGCGCGGTGTCCGGGCACGCCATAGGCCTGCGCCAGGCCCACCCAGTCAATGCAGGGGTTGGCCAGGCTGGTCATGGCCGCGGCCGCCTCGCTTAGCGCCGCCCCGCCGCGGCGCAGCTCGTTGCGCAGGATCGCGTATTGGTGATTGGCCGCCACCAACACCACGACCGGCAACTGTTCGTGAGCCAGGCTCCACAGCGTCTGCACCGTGTACTGGGTGCTGCCATCGGACACCAGCGCCACCACGCGCCGGCCCGGGCAGGCGATGGCCGCACCCAGGGCGACGGGCAGGCCCTGGCCGATGGCGCCCCCAGTGTTGGTCAAGGTGGTGTGGGGCCGAGCGGTGGCCGATGCGGCGTAGAAGGGGTAGCCGCAGGTGCCACCTTCGACCGACACGATGGCCTGATCCGGCAGCGCCGCAGCCAGGGTGGCGCCGATCAGCGCCGGGGTCAAGGCCTGCTCAGGCGCGGCTGACGCACCTGTGGCCGGTGCGTGGGTGGCTGGTGGGCTCCAAGGCGGTGCGCCGAGCGCGTCGGCCAGGGCCTCCAACGCCTGGGCGGCGTCTTCGCCCGGGCCGCACAGGGTGAGCAGCCGCTCGGCCTCCACCATGCGGCTGGGCTGGCCGGGGTAGCCGAAGTAGGTGACGGGCGGCACGGCGCCCGCCAGCACCACCACGTCACAGGGGTCCAGCACGGCGCGGGCGGGCTCGGGGAAGTAGGGCAGGCGGTTGAAGTCCGGCAAACCCGCCCCGCGCTCGGCCCGGGAGGGAAAAGTCTCGGCATAGGCACGGCCGCCCAGGTGAGCCACCAAGCGGGCCGCGGCGCGCTGCCCGCGCGCGCTCAAAGCGCTGCGCTCACCGCCGCCGCCCAGCAGGAACAGCGGGCGCTGGGCGCGGCGCAGGCGCACCAGCGCCTGCTCGATCACCGCAGGTGGCACGGTGGATGCCGACGGGCCTGTCGGTACCGCAGTCACGGTCGCAGCGTCGACCTCCGGCTGCTGGAGTTCCTCGGCCTGGAAGTCAGCCGGAAAGATCAGCGTGGCCCCTTGCCCGCCAGCGGTCAGGCTCTGTGCCACGGCATCAACGGCCGCGGCCTGGACCTCCCGGGCGCTGCCAATGCGCTTCACCCAGCCCGACACCGGCCGCGCCAGCGACTCGATGTCCGAGGTCAGCGGGGCATCGAAAGGCAGGTGCCAGCTCGCGTGGTCGCCGATGAGGTTGATGACGGGGGTGTGAGCACGGCGCGCGTTGTGCAGGTTGGCGATGCCGTTGGCAAAGCCCGGGCCCAGGTGGAGCAGCGTGGCCGCCGGTCGGCCGGTCATGCGTCCGTAGCCGTCGGCCGCCCCCGTGCACACGTTCTCCTGCAGCCCGAGCACGCAGCGCAGGCTCGGTAATTGTTCCAACGCGCGCACCAGGTCGAGCTCGGTGGTGCCGGGGTTGGCAAAACAGACCTCCAACCCCCTGGCCCGAAGGGTCTGGAACAGAAGGCGGGCTCCAGTCAGCATGTCAGCAGATCAGGCATTTAGCGCAATTATCGAATGATGAGAATTTCGCATGAAAATGATTTTTCTAGGCCCGCGCTGGACGTCAAGGCGCGGTGACACACTGTCGTCATCCGTCACATTGTCAGCACCTGTGCCATGAACAGTTTGCGCCGCATGCTCGCCGTGTTGAAGCTGATCGAGCCGGGCCGACCGACGCTGGACATGGACGAGATCTGCACCCGGCTGGGCTATGCGCCCGCCACGGCCTACCGCTATGTGCGGGAACTGGCCGAGGTGGGCCTGCTGGTGCGACTGCCCGGCGGCTACGCCCTGGGCCCGCGCATCATCGAGCTGGACCTGCTGATCCGCGAGAACGACCCGCTGCTGCACCGCAGCCAGGACCTGGTGCGCCAACTCGCCACGCAGACCGGGCTGAACGTGCTGCTCAGCGAGCTGTATGAGGACACCGTCATCAGCATCCACCAGGAGTTCGGTCTGGACGAGCGTGCGCTGAACTTCGGTCGCGGCCGGCCCATGCCTCTGTTTCGCAGCGCCACGTCGCGGGTGATCCTGGCCCACCTGCCACCGCGTCGCTTGAGGCGCGCTTTCGATCAGTACACCTCGGCGCCGGACTTTCCCGCCCTGGGGGCGGACTGGAAGGCCTTCTCCAGGTCGATGCTCACCATTCGCCGGCAGGGCTGGTGCCTGTCCAGCGGCGAACTCGACCCCGGCAAGACCGGCGTGGCGGCGCCCATCTTTGACGAGGGGCAGCGCGTGCTGGGCAGCGTCTCGCTGGTGGGCAGTAACGAGCACTTCGAGGCCTTCGGGGCGCCGTATCTGGGCACCCTGGTCACTCAGGCCGGCCAGGAGATCACGCGCCGCATGGCCGCGCTCTCAAGCCCCGGGGCGGCCGCGGCTGCTTGACGCGGCTGCCGCCGGCGGCTCGCTACCAGCCCAAGGGCTGGGCCCAGCCCAGGTAGCGCTTGGGCAGCGGCGTGGCGTAGTCCCCATGCTTGCTGGTGCGCAGGCCCAGCGCGTACAGGCTTTCAGCGAACTTCACCGCCGCGGCCACGCCGTCGATGACAGGCACGCCCAGGCGCTGCTGCAACTCGCGCGTGAGCGCGGCCATGCCCGCGCAACCCAGCACGATGGCGCCGCTGCGGTCGCGCTCCAGCGCCAACCGGGCTGCGCTCTCGATCTGCGCGAGCATCTCCGGGCCGGCCGACTCCAGCGCCAGCACCGGGATGTCGGTGCCGTGGATGCCGCGGCAGCGGCGCTCGAAGCCGTACTTGTGCACCAGATGCTCCGCAATGATGCAGGTGCGGGTCATGGTGGTCACCACCGAGAAGCCCGTGGCCAGCATGGAGGCGGCGTGAAAGGCGGCCTCTGCAATGCCCAACACAGGTGCGTGGGTGGCCTCGCGCGCCGCGTCCAGCCCCGGGTCGCCAAAGCAGGCGATCACCACGGCGTCCGGCGGGCCCTGCGGGTCGGCACTGACCAGGCGCACTTGTTCGGCCACGCCAGCCGCGGCAAAGGCCTCGTCGTACTGGCCCTCGATGGACAGGGGGCCGAAGCTCGGGTTGACGGCCCAGATCTGGGTGCCAGGTGCCGCCACCTCGCGGCCGGCCTGCGCGATGCCGGCGGTCATGGCCGCCGAGGTGTTGGGGTTGAGCAAAAGCAGCTTCATGATGGGGTTTTGGAGCACCGGATTGGTGCGAATTGCATACAAAGTGGGATTTGTGCAGGCTATCATGCCGCTCGCGCCGCTTCTTGGTGCGCGCCGGTGTTCGGGGCTGCAACCGCCCCGCACGGGCGCGGGCTCGGGGCAGCGCCGGAACATGCCCAGCGCGGGGGAGAGTTGGGGAAAGCTGGCATGTGGGTTGCATACAAACTGACGCTTTAGCATGGATCGCACCATGGCAATTCCCGGGGGCCTGGGTGCCTTGGGGGGTCCATGCGTCGATCGGGATGTCACCCGCCTTGAGGGCCGGGACGATTCCCTCTGGTTCTTTACCCATCCCATCTGCAGGAGTCCTCCATGAACCTCATCGGTACCCCAGGTCAAAAGACCTCCGGCTTTGTCAGCACCGGCATCGTGGCCGCCTTGCTCGTCATGGGCGCCGCCGGCAGCGCCCTGGCCCAGGAAAAGGTGCTGCGCATTGCCATGACGGCCGCCGACATCCCGCGCACGCTCGGCCAGCCCGACCAGGGCTTCGAGGGCAACCGCTTC
>CAYSOD010000072.1:0-11957 GCA_964432385.1 uncultured Rubrivivax sp. | reverse complement strand
CACAGCTTCTGAACTGTTGGAAGACCGCCTGTCGGTGGCGTTGGCGTCGCCGGGGTCTGCTCACGCCTGGCACCGTGCATACCACGCCAGCGCGCACGTGGGTGCCCCCGCTCTTCGTGCCTTGGCGGATCAGTTGCGCGCTAGGGTCTCGTTCTCAGGTCTGGCCGGTGTACTGGCTGGCACCTTCTTGCACGCCCTGACAGACGAACCGGCCGATCTGAGACGCGCTTCGCACGCCTTTGCCACATCGAAATTGCCGCTGGACGCGGGGCTCGCCGTGTTGCATTCGGTGTATGCCAGCGCGCTGAAGTGCACAGCAGATGATGCTGCGTTCCATCAATTGGTGAAAGACTCAGGCTTTCTGGAGGTGAGCCGGGTGCTGGGTTCGCGCCTGCGGGGCGCGGTGCCAGCGCTGCCCAGGTGCGCCGCATCTCAGGTGCTGCCAATCGAGCCGCTGCGGGTGTCTGTGGTGGCTCCTTCCTTGTCGTCGGCTTTTCACGCTCCCACGACGATGGCCTTGCAGCACGCCCGGCTTCTGGCTGCGCAAGGGTGCAACGTGTCGCTCTTTGGCGCGCAAGAATTCCAGATGCTGGACATGGCCCAATGGCTGGGTGTGCCTCGGGTGATGAACCTCGATCACCCCGATCCCACTCAGTGGCCGTCGTCGGCGCTGCAGATACCCTTGGTTCTCGCACCCAGGCAGTTGCTTAGCGAAGGCAGATGGCGACATGTGCTGCGGGCGGTGGTTGATAGCGCGCCGGACGTGGTGTTTTTCGTGGGTCCCTACTCTCCGCTGCTGGAAGTGCTGCACGCCCGGTACCCGGTAGCGGGTTTGGGGACCAATGCACTCGCGCCCATCGGACCCCTGGATGTGTGGCTGGCGCCTGAGGGTGTGCAAGGCGACAGTGAGAGATTTGCGGAGCACTCTGACGCCGGCGGCCTTGATACGCAGACTGCCTTCGAAATCTCCTGCCGGATCAGGTACTCGCATCGGTTTGCGTTCGACGAACCAGGCCCGCCGATGGATCGCAGTGCGCTGTACCTGCCACAGGGCGCTTGTGTGTGGGTGACGGTGGGCACCCGATTGCATTCGGAACTTACCCCCGCCTGGGTGAACGAGGTCAAGCGGGTCTTGGAACGTCATCCTGATGCACGGTGGCTGCTGGTGGGGCAGGAGGGTCAGCAACTTCAGGGCCTGGGCCTGGACCACCCACAGATCCAGATTCGCCCATTTGAGCGTCGTTTGCAAAATCTTCTCAAGGCTTGCGATCTGTACCTGAACCCACCCAGGCGTGGAGGAGGCCATTCTGTGGCGTGTGCCATGTTCAGTGGCTTGGCGGTGTTATCCATGCGCACGGGCGACGGTGGCGACAAAGTAGGGCCGTCCGGCGCTTCAGAACCTGTTGAGTTCTTCATGCGCCTAGACCGCCTGACCTCTCAGCCCCAAGCCTTGCGTGCGCTGGGGGCAGTAATGAGGCAGCGATTCCTAGAGACCTTCGATATGTCGCGGGCGGGGGGCTTCCTGTTTCAAGCGATGCACCGCGCGCTGGAGATGGGCGCTGCCCGGCTGGGTAGACGCATGCAGGCATACTGACCGAACTCAATCACAGGCCGGCTTCACTTTGACGCTGCACCCGCAAGTTCATGTCCCCTTGTCGACTTGTCATCTTTGGCGCCAGCAATATCGTCTCTGACTTGGCCGACGCAGCTTGGTCCCTTGGATGGCCCACTCGAGCGGTGGTGATGCACGAGCCTGAAGAGCCAACTCCTCGCAGCATTCCAATCAACCAACGGGTCCTGAGTTGGGCACCCCTGGGAGGCGTACCGCAGATTCTGGACTTCACAAGCTTCTCTCCGGAGCTTGGCGACGTCTACATCCTGGGCCCTACAACGCCTCGCCGCGCCAACCTGGCGGCAGCCATCGCACAGCGTTGGGCCTTGTCGTTTATCACCCTTGTCCATCGCACCGCTTACGTGGCGCCTGGCGTCACACTGGGGCCCGGAGTGTTCGTCGGCGCATGCTCGGTGATTGCGCCAGGCACCATACTGGGCGAACATGTTTTCATCAACCGTGGGGTGACTGTAGGCCACGACAACCGCATCGGCGCGTTCAGCCGGATTCAACCCGGGTCTGCCCTGGGGGGGTTGTCTGACATTGGTCCAGGTGTGACGGTGGGCTTGGGCGCTCGGCTCCATGAGCGCCTGGCCGTCGGGGAGGGCGCGGTGATTGCATCGGGTGCCGTGGTACGAAACGATGTGGAGCCCTACGCGCTGATGGCTGGCTCTCCAGCCCGTCTCATGAAGAGGCTGGCTCGCCCGGCCTGACACAAGCTGTTCCATCCTGTCTTGTATCGGTGCAACGCGGGCGCGTCGAGCCTGAACGCACGTTCACTGTCCAATGACCCATGTCAAATGAAGCAACGCGATTGAAAGTCCTGATCCTGGGAGCCAACGGCTTCATCGGTCATCACCTGTCCCGCCGCATATTGGACACCACGGATTGGGAAATTGATGCCATGGATCTCGCCGGTGACCGCTTATCGCAATTGCGCGAAAACTCTCGCTTTAGATTCTTTCAGGGTGACATGACGGTGGATCAGGACTGGGTGAGACGTCGCATTCAGGAGTGCGACGTAGTCCTGCCCTTGGTGGCCATCGCAACACCGTCGACTTATGTGACCGACCCTCTTCGCGTGTTTGAACTTGATTTCGAGGCCAATCTGCCAGTCGTCCGCGCCGTTGCAGCTGCCGGCAAGCGAGTGGTCTTTCCGTCAACCTCAGAGGTCTACGGCATGAACGGCGACGATGAATTCGATCCTGAGACTAGCCATCTGGTATACGGACCGATTCACAAGAGCCGCTGGATTTACGCCTGTTCCAAGCAGCTCATGGACCGCGTGATTGCCGCTTACGGCCAGCAGAGGGGTCTGAGATACACGCTGTTTCGGCCCTTCAATTGGATTGGCCCCGGGCTGGACGCCCTGGAGTCAACGAACGAAGGCTCCAGCCGCGTGGTGACGAGGTTCTTGTCAGATATTCACCGCGGAGGGCCCATCATCTTGGTGGACGGCGGGGCACAGCGCCGCTCGTTCACTGCCATCAAGGACGGACTGGATGCTCTGATGGCCATCTTGCGCAACCCCGCAGGCGTAGCCAATGGTAAGGTCTACAACATCGGAAACCCTCGCAATGACGTTTCGATTGCCGAGTTGGCCGCAAGAATGATGGCGATCGCCGGCGAATTCCCTGAGTACGCCGAATGCCTGAAGAGCGTGGAAGTAGTCTCGCGTCATGGCACAGACTTCTACGGCAGCGGCTACCAGGATATGAGCCGCCGCGTGCCCAGCATTCGTCACATCGCAGGGGATTTGGGCTGGGTACCTCAAGTGAGTTTGGACGAAGCCTTGCGAGAGGTCATTGGGGCCTACCGCCCTTTCAGCCGAATTCAGGCCGAAGGGCTGTGATGAACCGGTGCCGGCCTTGAAGATCGCGGTTGCTGGTCTTGGCCATGTCGGCCTGTCCTTGGCGTTGCTCTTGGCCCAACGCCATCAAGTCACTGCGCTTGACGTCGATCCGATCAAGGTGGCGTTGGTCAACGAGAGGCGCTGCCCGATCGCGGATGTCGAATTGCAGGATTGGTTCGCCCATCGCTCGATCCACCTGCGTGCAACGCTGAGCGACCAACAGGCGTACTTGGGGGCTGATGCAGTCTTCATTGCAACTCCCACAGACTACGACCCCAAGCACAACCACTTCGACACCTTGTCGGTCGAACATGTCGTCGCGGCGGCACTGTCCATGAATGCTCAGGCCACTCTGGTCATCAAGAGTACCGTTCCGGTGGGCTTCTCGTCGGCGATGCGTGCGCGCCACAAGACCGACCGCATCGTGTTTTCGCCGGAGTTTTTGCGAGAGGGCAGGGCCTTGCACGACAGCCAGCACCCCAGCCGCATCGTGGTAGGCGACCGCTCTCCACGTGGGCAGTTTGTGGCCGACCTGCTGCTGGAGGTTTCGGTCCGCAGCGATGTGCCAGTGTTGCTGACGGAAAGCACAGAGGCCGAAGCGATCAAGTTGTTTGCCAACACTTACCTGGCCATGCGTGTTGCCTACTTCAACGAACTTGATACCTTCGCTGCGACTCATGGCTTGGACACTCGCCAGATCATTGACGGCGTCTGCTTAGACCCCCGCATCGGAGCTGGGTACAACAACCCAAGCTTTGGATATGGTGGCTACTGCCTGCCCAAAGACACCCGGCAACTGCTGGCGAACTGTCGAGAGGTGCCGCAGAACCTCATCCATGCCGTAGTCCAGGCAAACGCCACACGCAAGGACTTCGTGGCGACTGATGTTCTCAAGAATTGCCGGGGCGTGGTGGGTATCTACAGGTTGGCTATGAAGGCGGGCAGTCAGAACTTCCGTGACAGCAGTGTGCTGGGCGTCATACAGAGGCTTCAGGAGGAGGGCGTTGAAGTGACGGTCTTCGAGCCCACGCTGGAGGTAGCCGAGTTTTCCGGATGCCGTGTGGTGAGCGATTTGGTGGAGTTCAAGGCTGGATCCGACCTGATCCTTGCAAACCGACTGACAACAGATCTGAGCGACGTGATGGGCAAGGTGTACTCGCGAGACCTGTATGGCGGCGACGCTTGACAGCCCGCTTTGAGTCTTCCCGGCGTTCACTTGACGTGACGTAGTCACGACACAGTAACGTTTGTATGTGATGACCAAGAAAGATTTCATATAGGAAGTGTGCTAAATTTCCTATATGAATCTTGTGTTGCGCATACCGCTCAAGCCCTCACCAGACCAGCACGCCCGCCTGGTGGCGCTACAAGGAGCCTTTGCCGAAGTGTGCAACGCCTTGGCGCCCTTGGTGCGGCAGACACGTGTGTGGAACCGGGTTGCGCTGCACCACATGGCTTACAGAACTATGCGCGACCGCTACCCAGCCTTGGGCTCCCAGATGGTCTGCAACGCCATTTACTCGGTCAGCCGCGCCAGCCGGCTGTTGTTCCAGTCGCCCAGCAGCCCGTTCAACGTGACACGCCAGCCTGAACGGCCACTACCGTTATTGCGTTTTGCGGAAAACTGTCCGGTGTACTTTGACCGGCACACGCTGAGCTTGCGCGACGGGCAGGCCTCACTTTTCACGCTGGACGGGCGCATGCGCTTTGAGCTCGCGCTGACACTGCAGCAGGAGCAGGCCTTTCACACGCGTAAGCTGCTTGAGGTGGTACTGAACCGGCGCGGTGAGCAGTTCGAACTCAGCTTTGTGGTTGGCCCTCAGACCGGCGTGGAGCCTGCGTCCGAAGGACTCCCGCGCAACGAAGATGCCGCCAAGTCCACTCAAGAGCTGTCCGACGACGTAATCGCCGACTTGGGCGCGCCGACTTCCGTCATTCCCGAATACCTACTAATCGAGGAGCCCGTTTGAATCCTCCCCTGCCCAGACCCGGCGTGCCGGGCGGTATGTCTGGAGCACCCGTACAGGGTGAACTGGCCCGTGTGTTCAGGCCTTTGTGGCCCAGCCTTCGCCGTGTCTTTATCTTCAGCCTGGTAGCGGGACTCCTCGTCCTTGCGCCTTCGGTCTACATGCTGGAGGTCTACGACCGCGTTGTCAACAGCCGCAGCCACACCACGCTGCTGATGTTGACGTTGGCCGTGCTGCTGGCCTACGCGGTCATGGAAGTGTTGGAGTGGGTGCGCAGCGAGATGCTGCATGACGTGGGCCACGAAGCCGACCGTGTGGTCAGCCCACGCCTTTTCGACCTGATCTTCGAAGCACAACGAAAGCGCCTGCCCGGTGGCAACTTGCAACCGTTCAGCGACTGGCGCACGGTTCGTGACTTCGTTCACTCACCATTTGTGCTCGCCCTGATGGAAACGCCCGTGGCGGTGGTGTTCCTCGTGCTGGTGTACCTCATCAGTCCCATCCTGGGTTGGGTGACGCTGGCCAGCGCAGTGCTCCAGGTGGGTGTGGCGTGGCTGACCGAACGCAGCACTCAGCCCCCCCTCATCGCCGCCAATCGCAGTGCTCACGGCGCACAGCAGTACGCCGATGCCTCCTTGCGAAATGCCGAGGTTATCGAGGCGATGGGCATGCTGCGGGACATCCATGGCCGATGGATTGCGCGGCAGCGGGAGTTTCTGGGTCTGCAGGCCGAGGCGAGCCAGGCTGCGGGCGGGTTTCAGGCTGTATCCAAGCTGATCCAGCAGGTTTTGAGTTCCGCGCTTCTGGGCCTGTCAGCCTGGCTGTTGCTGAAGAACCAACTGAACGGCGGCCCCGGCATGATGATCGTGTCTTCCATCATCGGAGGGCGCGTTCTGACCCCGCTGGTTCAGATGGTGGCCCAGTGGCGTCTGGTGGTGAATGCCCGGGACGCCTGGTCGCGCCTGACGCTGCTGCTCGCGGCTCTGCCAGCCAGGGAGCCCTCCATGCCGCTGCCTGCACCCCGAGGCCGCTTGACGGTGGAGTCCCTCATGGCTGGCGCCCCGCCTGTACCAGGGCAGACACCCACTCCGATACTGAAGAGCGTCCAGTTTGCACTTCAACCTGGTGAGGTGCTCGCAGTGATCGGTCCGTCCGCATCCGGCAAGACCACTCTGGCCCGCCTGCTGCTGGGCTTGTGGCCTGCCACGGCAGGCAAGGTGCGCCTGGATGGGGCGGACGTCCATGCCTGGGACAAGGCCGAACTGGGCCCTCACCTGGGTTATCTGCCTCAAGGCGTCGAACTGTTCGAAGGCACGATTGCGGAGAACATCGCACGGTTTGGAGACCCGGACCCGCAGAGGGTGAGGGCGGCCGCTTCTGAGGTGGGTCTTCAGGGGTTGATCGAGTCTCTGCCGCAAGGCTATGACACGCCTGTGGGACGTGACGGTGCTGTGCTCTCGGGAGGGCAGCGGCAACGCGTGGCATTGGCCAGGGCCTTGTACGGTGAGCCCGCGTTAGTCGTGCTGGATGAGCCCAACTCCAGTCTTGATGAGGCGGGAGACC
The DNA here is from genome assembly GCA_964432385.1 of uncultured Rubrivivax sp. Taxonomy (GTDB): domain Bacteria; phylum Pseudomonadota; class Gammaproteobacteria; order Burkholderiales; family Burkholderiaceae_C; genus Rubrivivax. Next base: position 4,963 of record CAYSOD010000072.1, on the reverse strand, counting down.
AGGCGCTGGCAGAAGCGCTCAGGGGATTGAAGGCCCGCGGGGCCACCGTTGTGGTGATGACGCACCGCACCAGCGTGCTGGGCGTCAGCGACAAGATCTTGCTGCTCATCGACGGCACACAACAGGCTTTCGGGCCACGAGATGAGGTGTTGGCGGCCATGAAGCAGGCGCAGGACAAAGCAGCCGCGCAGGCGCAGGCCAGTGCTCGTCCGGCGCCTGGCACTGGAGCGCTCACCCCGGTCCTGGCGGCCGGCACGCCAGGGAGGACGGCATGAGCAACGTCATCGACAGTGGGCAGGCGGGGGTGAGCGTGCGGGTGGCGAGCGACCCGGTTCAGCCGCAAGAGACGGGCCGTTCATCGCGGCGCAGGCATCGTGAACTGTGGGCCGCCGTGAAGGCCTTCCGCCGGGAGTTTCTGGTGGTGGGTGCCTTGAGTGCGCTGGCCAATTTGCTCATGCTCACACCCACCTTGTACATGCTGCAGGTGTACGACCGGGTGATGCACAGCCAGAACGAACTGACGCTGATGGCGGTATCGCTCATTGCGCTGGTCCTGTTTGGCACCATGGCCCTGGCCGAATGGGGCCGCTCGCGCTTGTTGGTGGCCTCGGGGGTGCGCTTCGATGAAAGCCTGAGCACCCGTGTGTTCAACGCGAGCTTCGAAAGTCATCTGGCAGGCTCCCATGAATCGGGCCGCAGCCCAGCAAAGGCATTTGCGGATTTGCTGCAAATTCGACAGTTCCTGACCGGCAACGGCATCTTCGCTTTCTTTGATCTGCCGTGGGTGCCGATCTACATCGCAGTGATGTTCCTGCTCCATCCGTTCCTGGGTTGGTTGTCCATCGCCTTTGCGTTGGTTCAGGGGTTGCTGGCCTGGCTCGGCCATCGTAAGGCGGTGGAGCCTGCAGAGCAGGCGCAGATGGCACAGACCGACGTGAATCTCTTTGTGCAGGGCAAGCTGCGCAACGCGGAAGTGTTGGAGTCGATGGGGATGCTGCCCAAGCTTAAAGCGCACTGGGCTCACAGGCATGAACAGGCGCTGCATAAAGCGGAAACAGCGCAAGGGGTGACGCACCGGGTGACTGCGGTGAGCAAGTTCGTGCGCTATGCCCAGCAGTCGTTGTCGCTGGGCGCAGGGGCCTTGCTGGTGATCGACGGCCAACTCAGCCCTGGGGCCATGATCGCGGCCAACGTGCTCATGTCCAGGGCCTTGGCGCCCATCGACATGCTGGTCAGCACATGGCGTGGCTTCATCGTGGCCAGGGCTGCATTCATGAGACTCGGGGCCCTGCTGGACGATCATCCGACCCGAGACCCGGCGCTCAAGCGGACTCCTCCCGCTGGGCACTTGAGCCTCAAGGGTGTGGTGGCCACGGTGCCCGGCCGTGCGGCGCCGATTCTCAAAGGTGTGGATGTGGACCTGCCCCCAGGTCAAGTGCTGGTGGTGCTGGGGCCCAGCGGTTCCGGCAAGTCGACCCTCGCGCGAGTCATGCTAGGCATCTGGGGTGATGTATCCGGAGAGGTGCTGCTCGATGGGCGACCCATTGCCGACTGGGATCGGGTGGAGTTGGGTCCTTATGTCGGCTACCTGCCACAGGACATCGAGTTGTTTGATGGCTCCGTCGCGGAGAACATCGCGCGCTTTTCCGAGGTGGATTCCGAGCGTGTGATCGAAGCATCTAAGGCAGCGGGTTTGCACGACATGATCCTTCGCATGCCCAGGGGCTACGACACGCCCATAGGAGAGGCCGGCGGCATCCTGTCGGGAGGTCAGCGTCAGCGCGTGGCCCTGGCGCGCGCCCTGTACGGCAGGCCTGTGCTGGTGGTTTTGGATGAACCCAACGCGAATCTTGACGATGTGGGGGAGGCTGCGCTGGGCCGTGCAGTGTTGGAACTGAAGCAGCGCGGGGCATCAGTGGTGCTTGTGACCCACCGGCCAGGCGCGATTGCCATGGCCGACCGGTTGTTGCTCCTGAGTGAAGGCGTTATGCAGGCCCAAGGCCCCCGAGATGCGGTACTGGCCGCCATTCGTGCATCCGCCGCACATCAACAACAAAGTGCCAGCGCCTCGCGTGCAGGCTGATCCGAGCAGACAAGGAAGTTTCGAAATGGCTGAAAAGCAGGTGGGCGGGTTGCCTGCCCCTGATACAGAGGCGAGATCTGGGCGACTGGGCCGTGCCGGTGTGGGGGTGCTCGTTGCGGGGCTGCTGGTGTTTCTGATCTGGGCGGCCACCGCGCCGTTGGACGAGGGCGTTCCCACTCAGGCCATGGTGGCCATCGACACCAAGCGAAAGGCGGTGCAGCACCTGCAGGGCGGCATCGTGCGCGAGGTGCTGGTGCGCGAGGGCGACGTGGTGAAGGAAGGCCAGGCCCTGGTGCGTCTGGACGACGCGGTGTCTAAGGCCAACTTCGAGGCTACGCGGCAGCGCTATCTGGCATTGCGGGCGATGGAGGCGCGGCTGTTGGCCGAACAGACGGGGCGCGAGCGCGTAGACTTCGGCGCGGAACTGCGCGAGGCCGCGGCCGATCCCTTGATTGCACGCCACCTCTCCACGCAGGAGCAGCTCTTTGCCACCCGGCGCAGCGCCTTGCGGGCGGACGTGCAGGCCATTGAAGAAAGCATCCGCGGGCAGGAGGCGGCGATTCAGGCTTACACCGGCATGATGGAAAGTCGGGCCGCTCAACGCCGCCTTGTGCAAGAGCAGTTGAGCAACATCAGCGGCCTGGTCAAAGAGGGCTATGCGCCACGCAATCAGCAGTTGGAGCTGGAGCGTCAGGTGGCGGAGGTGACGACTGCCCTGACCGATCTTCAGGGCAATATCGCCCGTGCACGGCAGGCCATTGCAGAGCTGCGTCAGCGGGTGCTGTCGCGCCAGCAGGAATACCGCAAGGAAACCGATGGACAGTTGGCCGATGTGGCCCGCGAGGTGCAGTCCGACGAAGGCAAGTTCAAGGCCTTGAAGGAAGAACTGGAACGTACGGTGATCAAGTCTCCTGCCACGGGTCAGGTGGTGGGCCTGCAGTTCCAGACCGTGGGGGGAGTCATCCCGCCAGGCCAGAAGCTGATGGACATCGTCCCTGAGAAGGAGGCGCTGCTGCTGGAGGCGCGCATTCCGCCGCACCTGATCGACGCGGTGCAGCCGGGCTTGAAGACCGACGTGCGCTTCTCGGCCTTTGCGCATTCGCCGCAGTTGGTGGTGGAGGGGGAGGTCAAGTCGGTGTCGGCCGACCTGCTCGCCGAGCAGACCCCGCAGGGCGTGATGAGTTACTTTCTTGCGCGCGTGCAACTGACGGACGCGGGCATGAAGGGTCTTGGCAAGCACCAGATCCAGCCGGGCATGCCGGCGGAAGTGATCATTCGCACGGGAGAACGCACGGTGTTGACCTACCTGCTGCACCCGCTGACGCGTCGCGTGGCTTCGTCAATGAAGGAGCAGTGAGGTGCTCCCCGCCTCGATCTTTCAGCGGCTGGCGCGTGCCGGGGCCCATGTGGGCCGAGACCACAGCCCGGCCTCAACCCCATGCCTGTGGGTGGCTGCCGTTGCCTCAGCATGCATCAGCCTGAGCGGACCAGTAAGCGCGCAGACTGCTGCTCAGCCGTCGGCCGAGCAGCGCCCCGATGGCATCTACTTTCCCGAGGCACTGCACCGCGGTGTGGAGCGCTTGCAGGAGGCCTGGGGCCGCACGCGCAAGGTGTGGGATGACACCGCTGGCAAGAGCCTGAACGAGACCGGTGCGGGCACGCCGCGGTGGGAGCCGCCTGCCGTGCAGCCGCCGGCCACGGCCCAGGTGGACGCCTCGCAGCCCTTGGGGCTGCTGCAGACCTGGCAGGCCGCGCTGGTAAACGACCCCTCGCTGCGCGCCGCGCGCGCTGCGGCAGTGGTGGGGCGTGAGCGGCTGCCCCAGGCGCAGGCGCAGTTGCGCCCCAGCCTGTCCTTCACGGCCAGCCGGTTCAAGAATGACTCCGAGCGTGACTCGGTAAACTTTCTGGGCCAGACCCAGACCACCAACGAGCGCTACTTCAGCCAGAACGAGACGCTCACGCTGCGCCAGCCGCTTTACCGCCAGCCACAGGAGGCGGCGGTGCGCCAGGCCGGCTACCTGGTGCAGGACGCCGAGGCCGTGCTGGCCCGCGAGACGCAGAACCTGGGCGTCCGGGTCACGGGCATCTTCCTGGAGGCCATGCTGTCGCGCGACCAACTCGCTTTGGTGCAGTCGCAGAAGGCCTTTCTGACCACACAGCTGGATGCGGCCCGCAAGGGCCTGGCTGCGGGCTTCGGTACCCGCACCGACGTGGACGAGGTGCAGGCCCGCCTGGACCTCAACCGCGCCCAGGAACTGGAAGCGCTGCAGCAGCTGGACTTGTCGCGCCGGCAGGTGCAGGCCCTAGTGAACCGCCCCGTGGGCGAGTTGGCACGGCTGGACCCCGCGCGCCTGGTCTTGCAGGCGCCGCAGCCCGTGTCCGTGGACGAGTGGGTGGCCCTGGCGGTGGCCGCCAGCCCCGAGGTGCGCAGCCTGCAGGCCCAGCGCGAGGCCGCCCGCGAAGAGATGGCCAAGTCACGTGCCGGCCACCTGCCTACGCTGGACCTGGTGGCCCAGGTGCAGCGCTCGCGCAGCGAAAACTTCAATGCACCGCAGTCGGGCTATGTCAACGGCAGCGTGGGCCTGCAGCTGAATGTGCCCATCTACCAAGGCGGTTATGTCGATAGCGTGTCGCGACAGGCGCAGGCAGAGTACCTGCGCATGGGCGAGCTGCTGGAGGCGCTTCGCCTGGATCTGGGCATCCGCGTGCACAAGGAGCACCGTGGCGTGACCGAGGGCATGGCACGCGTGCGTGCGCTGGAGGTGGCGGTGCGCTCGGCGGATGTGGCGGTGGACTCCGCGCGCAAGAGCGTGCTGGCCGGCACTCGCACCGTGGTGGATGTGCTCAACGCCGAGCAGCAGCGCATGCAGGTGCTGCGCG
>CAYSOD010000071.1:0-12167 GCA_964432385.1 uncultured Rubrivivax sp. | reverse complement strand
GACGTCAAGGCCATCCGCGAGGGCTCCACCAAGCGCGTGCTGTCCATGCTGGAGGACGTGGCCGAGAACCAGAAAGACAAGTACGCCGAGTTCTGGAAGCAATTCGGCGCGGTGCTGAAGGAAGGCGTGGGCGAGGACTTTGCCAACCAGGAGCGCCTGGCCAAACTGCTGCGCTTTGCCTCCACCCAGGCGGACGAAGGCGTGTCCTTCACCGACTACGTCGGCCGCATGAAGGAAGGCCAGGAGGCCATCTACTACATCACCGCGGACACGCTCGCCGCCGCCAAGGGCAGCCCGCAGCTCGAGGTCTTCAAGAAGAAGGGCATCGAGGTGCTGCTGCTGACCGACCGCGTGGACGAGTGGATGCTCAGCCACCTGTACGAGTTTGACGGCAAGCCGCTGCAAAGCGTGGCCAAGGGTGCCTTCGACCTGGGCAAGCTGCAGGACGAAGAAGAGAAGAAGCAGGCCGAGGCCGCGGCCGAGTCCTTCAAGCCGGTGCTGGAAAAGCTGCAGGCCGCGCTCAAGGACCGCGCCAAGGACGTGCGGGCCTCCACTCGTCTTGTGGATTCACCCGCCTGCCTGGTGGTGGAAGACGGCGCCATGAGCGGGCACCTGGCGCGCATGCTCAAGCAGGCCGGCCAGTCGGCGCCCGAGACCAAGCCCATCCTGGAGGTCAACCCGGGTCATGCGCTGGTGAAGAAGCTGGAGTCCGAAAGTCAGTTCGACGATCTGGCGCACGTGCTCTTCGATCAGGCCGTGCTGGCCGAGGGCGGACAGCTCGAGGATCCGGCCGCTCACGTGCAGCGCATGACGAGGCTGCTGACGGCGTAGCGGCGCTTCAGGCCGGCGGGCCGGCCTCGCGCATGGCCCGCGCGAGTTCTTCGTGCCCCCGGGTCTGCAGGGTTTCCGCGGCGTTGTGGCGGTCCCGGGCTTCTCGGTTCTGGCTCAGCTTGGACTTGCCCACCAGCGAGGTGATGCTGACCTCGATGCCCACGATGTTGCCCAGCATCATCTGGATGTAGTCGGGCGGCGCCTCACCCATCTTCCAGGGCTTGGGTTCGCCAGCGTCGTGGTGGCGCGTCAGGCGCGCCACCAGCGCGCGCACGTAGCGCTCGTCGTCATGGATGCTGAGCGTGCCGTGGGCGTGCACCACCTCGTAGTTCCAGGTGGGCACCTGTCGGTGGGTCTCGTGCTTGCTGGGGTACCAGTTCGGCGAGATGTAGGCCTCGTTGCCACGGAAGATCACCAGCACTGGCGTTCCGGTAGGGCAGCGCTGCCACAGGGTGTTGGCGCGCGCCACGTGCGCCTTGAGCGTGCCCAGCGGCCCGGCCTCGGGGTCGAACTCGAAGGGAATGTGGTCGGCGTCCAGCGCGCCTTCCTCGGTGCGCACCAAGGTGCCCAACGGGTGCTCGCGCATGATGCGGTGCAAGACCTCGGGGTTGGTCTGGGCGAAGTGGGCAGGGATGTACATGCGGTGGTGGTGTGGCGGTGGCGGTTGAGGGTGACTGTCACCGCAGACCGGCCCAGTGCAGCGGACCAGTTGCCGCACTTTCGAGTGGTCCAGTCAGGCTCGGCTGGCCACAAGTGCCGCGCACAATCCCAGCATGTCCGGATCGACCCATCCCCGCCGTGCCCGCCCCACCGGGGTGGGCCGGCAGCTTTGCGAACGCCTGCGCGCCCAGATCGCGGACGGCACGCTGGCCGGTGGCGCCCGCCTGCCGTCCACGCGGGCCCTGGCTGCGGAGCTGCGCCTGTCGCGCACCACCGTCACAGCCGCCTATGAACAACTGGCTGCGGAAGGTTATCTGGTCACAGCGCCTGGGCGTGCAGCCCGGGTGGCGGTGCGGGCCGCGCCCTTGCGGGCAGGCCGCAAGCGGGGCGGCGCGGTGCGCCTGGATGTTGAGTCGCCTCGGCTGTCGGCCTACGGGCAGCGGGTGGCTGCGATGCAGTTGCCGCTGCCGGCGGCACCGGTGCGCATCGACTTTCTTTATGGTGCCGTGGCTGCGCAGGACTACCCGGCGCGTGCCCTGCGCCGCGCCTTGCAGGCCGCCCAGGTCCGAACCGCAAGCACGTTGCGCTACATCGAACCCGAGGGCGATACCGGCCTGCGGCGTGCGCTTCAAGGCTACCTGGCCCGCGCCCGCGGGCTGGCCTGCGATATCGAGCAGGTGCTGGTGGTGCACGGCTCGCAACAGGCCATCGATCTGTGCGCCCGTCTGCTGCTCGACCCCACTGAGGCCTTCGTCATCGAGGACCCTGGCTACCTCACCGCCCGCCGCTCCTTCGAGGCCACGGGCGCGCGACGCATCACCGTGCCGGTCGATGAGCACGGCCTGGTCACGCAGGCCCTGCCGGCCGACCCACGAGTGCGCCTGGCTTACGTGACGCCCTCGCACCAGTTCCCTTTGGGCGGTGTGCTGCCCATCGCGCGCCGTCAGGAACTCCTGGCGTGGGCTGACCGGCACCGCGCCTGGATCCTGGAGGATGACTACGACGGTGAGTTCCGCTACGGGCAGCGCCCCATCGACGCGCTGCAGTCCATCGATCGTCAGGCAAGGGTGGTCTACGTGGGCACCTTCTCCAAGGCGCTGTCGCCTCAGCTGCGCCTGGGCTACATGGTGCTGCCCACCGAGCTGGTGCGCGTGTTCCGCCAGGCCAAGCAACTGACGGACCGCCATGCACCTGTGTTCGATCAGCAGGCCTTGGCGGCCCTGATCGACAGTGGTGGCTACGAGCGCCACGTGCGGCGTACGCGCCGTGAACACGAGCGACGGCGCGCCGCGCTGATGGAAGCCGTTGCGCGCCACCTGCCCCGCGACGCCCAATTGGCGGGGCTGGCAGCGGGCCTGCACGCCGTGCTCTGGCTGCCGGGGCGCAGCCCGGCCGACGAGCTGTCCATCGTGGCGGCGGCGCGTGCCGTGGGCGTGGGGGTGTACCCCGTCTCGCCCCTGTTCGCGCAGCCTTCGGAACGCTCATCGCCCCGACCTGCCGGCCTGATCCTGGGCTATGCGAGCCTCACGCCGGCACAGGTGACGCAAGGCATCCGCCTGCTCGGGAGTGTGTTGGCGAGCCTGCGCCCATGACGGGAGACCCTTGATCGAGCCTGGAGTTCCTTGATAAGGGGGTGCAGGGCTGACGCGGCCAGGTCGGCGCGTCGCCCGCTTAAGCTGCCGACATGAGCGTTACCCGATCCCGCCCATCGTGAGCAAGTTCAGCGCGCTGCCGCCCGGACCTAATGTCGGTACTCAGCTGGCAGCGTTGCGGCGTGCGCGGGCGCGGAGCCGCGATGCCGTGGCCGATGAAGACACAGCGGAAGCAGGCACTTTAGTTGCGCATGCCCAGCCAGCAGAGTCCGCGCACGCGGCGCTGAAGTCGCGGTCCTCGCGCAACCCGAAGAACTCGCAGAACTCGCAGAACTCGCAGAACTCGGGCAAGTCGGGTGCACCCGCCCGGATCCGACCCAAGGCCCCCGTCATCGCCCAGCACGCCGAGGCCTGGTTTGCCGCCCAGGGCTGGCAACCCTTTGTCTTTCAGCGAGAGGTCTGGGCCCACATGGTGGCGGGCCGCAGCGGCTTGCTGCACGCCACCACGGGCGCGGGCAAGACGCTGGCCGCCTGGTTTGGCGCGCTGGCTGTGTGCCGCGCCGAGTCTGCGCCCCAAGGCTGCAATGGGCCCCGCGTGCTGTGGATCACCCCCATGCGCGCGCTGGCGGCCGACACCACGCTGGCGCTGCAGGCGGCGGCCGATGGCATCGGCATGGGTTGGACGGTGGAGCAGCGCACGGGCGATACGGCGGCCGCCACCAAGGCGCGCCAGCGCAAGACCTGGCCCCCGGCCTTGGTGACCACGCCCGAGAGCCTGAGCCTGATGCTGGCCATGGCCGACAGCGGCGCGGTGCTGGGCGGCGTGCAGGTGTTCATCGTGGACGAGTGGCACGAGCTGCTGGGCAACAAGCGAGGCACGCAGGTGCTGCTGGCGTTGGCGCGGATGCGTCGGTTGAACCCGCGGCTGCGGGTGTGGGGCTTGTCGGCCACCTTGGGCAACCTGGAGGAGGCCTGTGCGGCCTTGACCTGGGGCAGCGCCCCTGTGGCTTCGGCTGATCTGGACGATCCCGGTGTGAGCGAGGCGGCGACGCCAGGTGGCGTCATCGTCCGCGGCGCCGTGCCGAAAGCGCTGACGGTGGACAGCCTCATCCCCCAGACCATGGAGCGCTTCCCCTGGGGCGGCCACCTGGGCCTGCGCCTGCTGGAAGAGGTGGTGGCCGAACTGGAGGGCAGCGCCTCCAGCCTGGTCTTCACCAACACGCGTTCGCAGGCCGAGCTCTGGTACCAGGCCTTGCTGGAGGCCCGCCCTGACTGGGCGGGCCTGCTTGCGCTGCACCACGGCTCGCTGGACCCATCCGTGCGCCAGTGGGTGGAAGCCGGCCTGAAGGCCGGGCAGCTCAAGGCGGTGATCTGCACCTCCAGCCTGGACCTGGGCGTGGACTTCCTGCCCGTGGAGCGAGTTCTGCAGATCGGCTCGCCCAAGGGCGTGGCGCGGCTGCTGCAGCGCGCCGGGCGCTCGGGCCACGCGCCTGGGCGGCCCTCACGCATCACCGTGGTGCCCAGCCACGCGCTGGAGCTGCTGGAGGCGGCCGCCGCACGGCGCGCTGCCGCGGCAGGTCGCATCGAGCGCCGTGAGCCCCCGCCCTGGCCGCTGGACGTGCTGGTGCAGCACCTGCTGACGCTGGCCGTGGGCCCGGGCTTCGAGCCCGATGCGTTGTTCGAGGAGGTCAAGAGTGCCTGGCCCTACCGCGACCTGGACCGCGAGAGCTTCGACTGGTGCCTGGGCTTCACCGTGCACGGCGGCACGTCGCTGGCGGCCTACCCGGAGCACCACCGCATCGTGCGCGACGAGGTCGGTGTCTGCCGGGTGGCCAACCCTGCCGTGGCGCGCCGCCATCGCATGAGCATCGGCACCATCGTCTCGGACGCGGCCATGAGCGTGCAGTGGCTCAACGGCGGGCGCATCGGCAGCGTGGAAGAGAGCTTCATCGCCAGCCTGCGCGAGGGCGACTGCTTCATCTTCAGCGGCCGCGTGCTGCAGTTGGTGCGGGTGCGCGAGCTCACGGCCTTCGTCACCAAGGCGCCCGGAAACCAAGGCGCTGTGCCGGTGTGGCAGGGCGGCAAGATGCCGTTGTCCAGCGAGCTGGCCGACACGGCACTGGCCTTGCTCGATGAGGCTGACGCGATGCTGCAAGGTGGCGCTCCAGGTGGCGCCACCGCTCAGTCCCAACTCGCCCAGCACCCCGAGCCCGAGCTGCGTGCCCTGGCACCCCTGCTGGCCCTGCAGGCTGAAGCGTCGGCCTTGCCCTGTGCCAGGCGCGTCGTGTTCGAGATGATCGAGTCCGACGAGGGGCACCATCTCTTCTGCTACCCGCTGGCCGGGCGCATGGTGCACATCGGTTTGGGGGCGCTGCTGGCGTGGCGCGCGGCGCGCCAGCAGACGGGGACTTTCAGCCTGTCCATGAACGACTATGGTTTCGAACTGCTCTCGCGCCGGCCCTTTGACTGGCCGGGGCTGCTGGAGCCGGCCGGCCCCAGCTCCTGGGCGCAGGGTCTGCTGAGCCTGCAACACCTGGTGCCCGACATCCAGGAGGCGCTGAACGCCACCGAACTGTCGCTGCGGCGCTTTCGCGAGATCGCCCGTGTCGCGGGCCTGGTGTTCACCGGCTACCCAGGGGCCAGCCGCAGCGCACGCCAGGTGCAAGCCTCGGCCAAGCTGTTCTTTGACGTCTTTCGCCAGCACGACCCCGGCAACCTGCTGCTGGCCCAGGCCGAGGCCGAGACCCTGGCGCAGGAGCTGGATGTGGAGCGATTGCAGCGCTGCCTGGCGCGCATGGGTGCTGCAGGCCCGCTCACCTTCACCCGGCCGAAGCGGCTCACGCCCTTTGCCTTTCCGCTGATGATCGAGCGCCTGCGGGAGCGGGTCACCACCGAGCAGCTCAACCAGCGCGTGTTGCGCCTGCTGGCCGAGATGGAGGCGGCGCTGCAGCCCGCACCTGCTGGGCAGGATGGCGCCGCGGCGTCAGGCGCAGGAGGTCGGGTCGGCACGGGGCGCAAGCGCCGTGCACCGCGAGAGCGCCTCGCTGCACCGCCACGATCTGGGAGCCCTTGACACAGCCCTGCAAGCCCGCTCACACGTCCCGAGCCGCGCCTTAGCGCTTCACAAGCGCTGAGCTCCCCCGTTTCGAAACCTCCGTGCACACCGAATCCACCACCGACGCCCGCCACCGGCTGCCCGACGCCCGCATCCTGCACCTGCTGCCCGAGCGCGCCGCCTGGCTGCCCGAGGCTGGCGTGCTGATGGTGGCCGATGTGCACTTCGGCAAGGCCGCCAGCTTCCGACGCCTGGGGGTGCCTGTGCCACAGGGCACCACTGGAGCCAATCTGGCCCGGCTGGACGCGCTCCTGGCCCGCCTGCCCGGCGTTCGCACGTTGGTCTTCCTGGGCGACTTCCTGCACGCCGCCAGCGGCCGTGCGCCCGCCACGCTGCAAGCGCTGCACGCCTGGCGCGAGCGCCATGCTGAGATGACCATCACGCTGGTGCGGGGCAACCACGACAGCCGCGCAGGGGATCCGCCTGCGGCCTGGGGTATCGAGGTTGTGGAAGAACCGTGGGCCCACGCCGGGCTCGTCCTGTGTCACGACCCCGACACGATCCGGCCCCCAGGTCTGCCTGCCTTGGCGGGCCACCTTCACCCGGTCACCCGCTTGGGCCGCGGCTTTGATGCGCTGCGTCTGCCCTGCTTCCATGCCCGCGCCGACGGCATGCTGGTGCTGCCCGCCTTTGGTGAGTTCACGGGCGGCGCCCTGGTGCGTGCCACGGCGGGCGAATCGCTGTACCTGGTGGCGGGTGACCGGGTGGTGCCGCACCTGGGGCACAGGGTCAGGTGACGTCAGCGTCGCAGCGCTGCAGTTCAGTCCTTCAGCCCGCCCACCGACATCACGTCCCAGCAGGCGCCCATGGTGTGGTAATCCACCTTGCCAGCGGGTGACTTGGTGTTCTCGAGCTTGCGGCCATCCGCCGCGACGATGCGGTACCAGCCGCCATGGTGGTGGTCGATCATGTGCTGCCAGCTGAAGCGCCACAGCGCCTGGTACTGCTGCAGAAATTCGGGCTCGCCCGTGGTGCGCCACAGGCGCCAGGCGCTGGCCAAGGACTCGGCCTGGACCCAGAAGTACTTGTCGGTGTCGCAGGGGCTGCGGTCGGGTGCGAAGCCGTAGATCAAGCCGCCGTGCGTGGCGTCCCAGCCGTGGGTCCAGGCGGCCTGGTGCAGCTGAGCGGCGCGGTCCACCCAGCGCTGTTGCGGGCGGTGGCCATGGGCGATGAGCAGCAGCTTGGCCCACTCGGTCTGGTGCCCGGTCTGGAAGCCCCAGGGCTTGAAGATGTTGCCGGGGTTGTCGCGGTTGTAGTCCCAGTCCACGGACCAGTCCTCGCGGTAGTGCTCCCACACCAGCCCGCCCGCGGCGTCGGCGAGCTCGAAGGCAAAGCGTTCGATCAGCGCCTCGGCACGGTCCAGGTAGCGCGGCTGGCCGGTGGCCTCGAAGGCGGCCAGACAGGCCTCGCACTGGTGCATGTTGGCGTTCTGGCCCCGGTAGGTGATCAGCGCTCCCGCAGGCGTGATCTCGTCGGCGTAGGCCCGGTCGGCTGCACGCCAGAAGGCGGCGTCCATGCGGTCGAAGGCTTCGGCCACGGCGGCACGGTCTGCCAGGCCGGCCAGGGCCGCGTGGCTGCGCGCCAGCAGCACGAAGGCCTGGCCGTAGGCCATGGCGCTGGCGTCGTCCAGGCGCGCCCCGTCCAGCGTCCAGCCGTGCAAGCCATCAGGGCGGCGAAACGCCTCCAGGTGGGCCAGCGCGTGCTGGGCCCAGGTGCGCCACTGGGGCTGTCCCGTCTGGCGGTACGCCATGGCCCAGTTGAAGACGAAGCGCGTCGCGCTGACGAGGTGGCGGTGACGGCGGTTGTAGACCGTGCCATCGTCCAAAAAGTGGTGGAAGAAGCCGCCCTCGGGGTCCAAGGCGTGGGGCGCGTAAAAGCGCGAGATGGAGTCGACGTGCTCGACGAGAAAGCTGCGGCTGGCGAAGTCGGGTTCGGTGCCCATCGTGGTCATCCTCCTTCAGCGCCCCAGCAACTGCCCCCCGTCCACGGCCAGGGTCTGGCCGGTGACCCATCTTGCATGCGGTGACGCCAGGAACAGGGCCACTTCTGCGATTTCCTCCGGCGTGCCCAGGCGGCCGAAAGGGATGCTGCTGAGCACCTTGGCGTACAGCGGGTCGCCCGCCAGCTTGCGCCGCTCCCAGGTGCCGCCCGGAAACTCGATGGAGCCCGGCGCGATGCAGTTCACGCGGATGCCCTGCGGCGCCAGCATCGCCGCCTGGCTGGTGGTGTAGTGCATCATCGCCGCCTTCACCGCCCCGTAGGCGGGTGTGCGCGTGGAGGCCCTCAGGCCCGAGATGGAGGCGATGTGCAGGATGCTGCTGCCCGCTTGCCGGCCCAACGCCGGCAGCGCCGCGTGCGAGGCCCTGACCATGGCCATGACGTCCACCGCCAGGCCCGCGGCCCAAGCCGCCTCGTCGTCTCCGGCGCCAAAGCCCGAGGCGTTGTTCACCAGGATGTCGATGCCGCCCAGCGCTTGTTCGGCTTGGGCCACATAGTGGCCCACGGCCGCGCCGTCCGACAGGTCGCACACGCCGGCGTGGGCGCCAGGGCAAAGTTCCTCGAGCCCCGCCCGCGTCTCCTCCAGGGCCTGCGCGCCCCGGGCACAGATGGAAACCCGTGCGCCTGCAGCGGCAAACCCCAAGGCGATGGCCCGGCCGATGCCGCGACTGCCGCCCGCCACCACCACCTTGCGTCCTGAAAATTCGAATGGCATGTTGACCTTTGTTGCACCCCCCGGGGCGCTTGCATGGTGATGATTGTGGACGGCCCAAGGTACCGCGGAGTGCCTCGCTGGTTCGCTCCCTCTCAACACAGGAACTTCCATGCTTTTTGATCCGGTCCTCGTGCGTTCGCTGTTACTGACCAACCGCACCGTCATGAACCCCATGACGCGAAGCCGCGCCGTGCAGGCAGCCACCCCCAACGCCTTGATGGCCACTTATTACCAGCAGCGGGCTACGGCCGGCCTCATCGTCACGGAGGGCACCTCGCCTTCGCCCAACGGCTTGGGCTACGCGCGCATTCCCGGGCTCTACAACGACCAGCAAGTCACGGGCTGGAAGCTGGTGACCGACGCCGTGCACGCCCAGGGCGGCAAGATCGTGGTGCAGCTCATGCACACCGGCCGCGTGACGCACCAGGCCAACCTGCCAGCAGGCGCTCGTGTGCTCGCCCCGGTGGCTGGCGTGTGCCCGGGCCAGATGTGGACCGATGCCCAGGGCATGCAGCCCCACACCGAAGCCCAGGGCATGACCGAGGACGATATCGCGCACGCCGTGGAGGAATTCGCCCAGTCTTGCCGGCTGGCCATCGAGGCCGGCTTTGACGGGGTGGAGCTGCACGCAGCCAACGGCTACCTGATCGAGCAGTTCCTCAACGCCAACGTGAACACCCGCACCGACGGCTATGGAGGCAGCATTGCCGGGCGCAACCGCTTCGCCCTGGAGGTGGCCCGGGCCGCTGCGCAGGCCATCGGCGCGCATCGGGTGGGCATCCGCCTGTCACCCCATGGGGCGTTCAACGGAACGGGGGCCTTCCCCGAGGTGGACGAGCAGTTCAGGGCACTGGTCCAGGCCTTGTCGGACCTGCAGTTGATGTACCTCCACGTGCTGGACCACGCTGCGATGGGTGCTCCCGCCGTGCCTGCGAGCTTGAAGGCCGATCTGCGCAGCCTCTTCAAGGGGCCGTTCATCCTGGCCGGCGGCTTCGACCGCGACAGCGCCGAGCAGGCCTTGGTGGAAGGCCGCGCCGACCTGATCGGCTTTGGCCGCCCCTTCCTGGCCAACCCGGACCTGGTGGTGCGCATGAAGTCGGGCGCGCCACTCAATGCGCCCGACATGAGCACCTTCTACACGGCCGACGCCAAGGGCTACACCGACTACCCCACGCTGGCAGGCTGAGCGCCCGCGCGGGCCCGATCAACCCATCCGGTCGATCTGCTCGTGCAGCAGCACGGTCTGGTCGGCCCAGTGGTTGGGGGTGTCGAAACCGGGGAAGGCGATGGGAAAGGCGGGGTCGCTCCAGCGCTGGGCGATCCAGGCGCTGTGGCGCAGCAGGCGCAGGGTGCGCAGCGGCTCGATCAGCGCCAACTGTGCATCGTCGAAGTCCATGAAATCCTCGTAGCCGCGCAGCAGGGCCTGCAACTGACGTCGCCGGTCTTCCCCGTCCTGCCCGTCGAGAAAGAGCCACAGATCCTGCATGGCCGGGCCGCTGCACGCGTCGTCAAAGTCCACCAGATGCAGGGTCTGGTCGCGCTCGAGCAGGTTGCCGCGGTGGGCGTCGCCGTGCAGCCGGATGGCCACGCTTTGAGCTCGCTCGAAGGCGCGCTGCACCGCGTCCAGGGCCGTGCGGGCAGCGTTCTCCCAGCGCCCGGCTTGGGCCGGGTCCACCACCTTCAGGGCCAGCAGTGTGTCGATCGCTTGCCAGCCCAGCGCCGGCTCCAGCCGCAACCGGTGCGCGAAGTCGTTGGTCGCGCCCACCGCGTGCACGCGCCCGACGAGCCGGCCCAGGCGTTCGAAGGCCTCGGCAGATTCAATGTCCGGGTCCCGCCCGCCCAGCCACGGGCTCACGCTGATGCGGTGCTCGCCCCCCTCGCGGGGCTGCCAGTGCAGCAGGGTGCCGGCAGGTCCGCTGACCGATGCATTGTCCGGCGCCGGCGGCAGCATCTTCATGGGCAGCGGCGCCATCACCGCCACCTCGGCCGCAGCGAGCTCCAGTGTGAAGGCGTGCTCCTCGTGGATCTGTTCGTCGCTCCAGCGCCCGGGCCGATAGAACTTAGCCACCACCGCGCCGCCGTCCTCCAGCATCAGCCTGAACACCCGGTTCTCGTAGGAGTTCAGCTGCAGGATGCGGCCGTCACCGCGCAAGCCCACGGCGTCCAGAGCTTCGAGCACGGTGTCGGGGGTGAGTTGGCCGTAGGCCGAGGCGGTGAGGTGCATGAGATGAAGTCCAGCGGCTATACTACGAGGCTTTTCCCGAAAACGGCGGGGAGAAGTTCGTGGACCCGAGAGGCCGCCCGAGGGGTACAGCTTGTACATCCCCGGACTCACAAGCGGCGCCGAAGGAGCGAAGCGCTGTCGCAGCACCAAGGTGCAGCGCCAAGCGCATGAACAGCCGGAATTCGGTGGGTGTTGCCTTCAGGCCTGCTCATCTCTGGAAAGACCCTCATGAAGACCTTCAGCGCCAAGCCGGCCGAAGTGGTGCACGAGTGGTTTGTGATTGACGCCACCGACAAGGTGCTCGGACGTGTTGCCAGCGAAGTGGCACTCCGTTTGCGCGGCAAGCACAAGGCCATCTACACGCCCCACGTCGACACCGGCGATTTCATCGTCATCGTCAACGCCGACAAGATCCGTGTCACCGGCACCAAGTCCACCGACAAGATCTACTACCGGCATTCGGGCTACCCCGGCGGCATCTACGCCACCGCCTTCAAGGACATGCAGGCCAAGCATCCGGGCCGCGCCATCGAGAAGGCCGTCAAGGGCATGCTGCCCAAGGGCCCGCTGGGCTACGCGATGATCAAGAAGCTGAAGGTGTATGCCGGTGCCACGCATCCGCACACCGCCCAGCAACCCAAACCGCTCGAGATCTGAGGACGGCCATGATCGGACAATGGAATTACGGCACCGGCCGCCGCAAGTCGTCGGTTGCCCGCGTGTTCATCAAGAAGGGTTCTGGCGTCATCGAGGTCAACGGCAAGCCGCTGGACCAGTATTTCGGTCGCCAGACCTCCATCATGATCGTCCAGCAGCCTCTGCTGCTGACGGCCAACGCCCAGTCGTTTGACATCAAGGTCAACGTCCACGGCGGCGGTGAGTCCGGCCAGGCCGGTGCGGTGCGTCACGGCATCACCCGCGCCCTGATCGACTACGACGCGGCACTCAAGCCCGAGCTCAGCCGCGCCGGCTTCGTGACGCGTGACGCGCGTGAAGTCGAGCGTAAGAAGGTCGGTCTGCACGGCGCCCGTC